>DATBPR010000069.1:0-6508 GCA_036561285.1 Candidatus Limnocylindrales bacterium
CGGGCCACGAACGTGGAGGACATCGGGCTCGAGACCACGAAGATCGAGACGGATCGCGGCTTCGTCAAGGTCGATGGCCGGATGCGGACGAAGGAGCCGCACGTGTACGCGATCGGCGACATCGTCGGCGGCCTGATGCTCGCCCACACCGCGGGCCACGAGGGCATCGTCGCCGCCCACACGATCGCCGGCGACAAGGACATCCATCCGATCGATTACGTGAAGCAGCCACGGGCGACCTACTGCCGGCCGGAGATCGCCTCCATCGGGCTCACGCAGCAGCAGGCGGAGGAGCGCGGGCTCCCGATCAAGGTCGGCAAGGTCCCGTTCCTCGCCATCGCGAAGGCCGTCATCGGCGGCGAGCACGAGGGCTTCGCCAAGGTCATCGCGAACAAGGACACCGACGAGACGCTCGGGATCCACCTGATCGGCCCGCACGCGACGGACCTCATCGCCGAGGCCTCCGTCGCCTTCGAGCTGGAGGCGGCGCCGTGGGAGATCGGCGGTGCCACCCACGCGCACCCGACGCTCTCGGAGGTTCTCGGCGAAGCCGCGATGGCGGTCGACGGCCGGTCGATCAACTTCTGATGGCGGTCCGGACGAGCTCCAAGGCATCGTCCGCCCTCGGCGCCGACCTCGGTCTGTCGAACGACGACCTCCTCGAGATGTACCGGCTCGTCGCACTCGCCCGTGCCGTCGACGAGCGGATGTGGATCCTGAACCGGGCCGGCCGGATCCCGTTCGTGATCAGCGGCCAGGGCCACGAGGGTGCGCAGGTCGGGATCACCTGGGCGCTCGAGAAGGGCAAGGACTGGATCGCCCCGTTCTACCGCTCGATCGCCACGTGCTTGACGTTCGGGATGAGCCCCCGCGACATCCTGACCGCCCAGTACGCCACGGCCTCTGACCCGTCGTCCGGCGGCCGCCAGATGCCCGGCCACTACGGCTCGCACGAGCACAACCTTGTGTCGGTCTCGTCGCCCGTCGCGACGCAGCTCCTTCACGCGGTCGGGATCGCCCTGGCGGCGAAGATCCGCAAGACCGGCCAGGTGGCGATGACGTCGATGGGCGAGGGCAGCAGCAACCAGGGCGACGTCCACGAGGGCCTGAACTTCGCCGCGATCCACAAGCTGCCGTTCGTCTTCGTCGTCGAGAACAACGGCTACGCGATCAGCGTCCCGCTCGCCCGCCAGGTGGCCGGCGAGAGCGTGGCCGATCGGGCGGCCGGCTACGGCATCCCGGGCGTGACGGTCGACGGGACCGACGTCCTCGCCTGCTACGCGGCGGCTCGCGCGGCGGTCGCCCGGGCCCGGGCGGGGGAAGGCCCGACGCTGATCGAGGCGAAGGTCACCCGTCTGACCGCGCATTCCTCGGACGACCAGCAGACGAAGTACCGCTCCGAGGAGGAGCTGGCCGCCGAGAAGTCGAACGACCCGGTGCCGCGCTTCCGCAAGCAGCTCGTCGATGCCGGCGTCCTGACCGACGAGGCGGAGACCCGGATCGCGGCGGAGCTGAAGGCCGCCGTCGACGACGCGACTGACTACGCCGAGGCCCAGCCGGACCCCTCGCCGACGACCGCGATGAAGTGGGTCTTCGCCGAGGACTGGCCATCGGAGACGCCGCCGCCCTGGGGCTTCGGGGAGGCCGAGGCCCATCCGGCGGAGCGCGGATCGGCCGCCGACGAGGCGTCGCGCTGATGGCGCTCCGGACGTTCATCGAGGCGATCCGCGAGGGCCTCCGCGAGGAGATGGCCCGCGACGAGACGGTCATCGTCCTCGGCGAGGACGTCGGCATCAAGGGCGGCGTCTTCCTCGCGACCGACGGGCTGTGGGCAGAGTTCGGCGACGACCGCGTGATCGACACGCCGCTGACCGAGAGCCAGATCATCGGGACGTCCATCGGGGCCGCGATCGGCGGGCTGCGGCCCGTCGCCGAGATCCAGTTCGCCGACTTCATCCACCCGGCGTTCAACCAGCTCGTCTCGGAGGCCGCCCGGCTGCGCTACCGGAGCAACAACGGCTACGGCGCGCCGATGGTCGTCCGGGCGCCGTACGGCGGTGGCGTCCACGGGGCTCTCTACCACAGCCAGTCGGTCGAGGCGTTCTTCACCCACGTGCCCGGACTGAAGGTCGTCATCCCCTCCACGCCCTACGACGCGAAGGGCCTCCTCCGGAGCTCGATCCGGGACGAGGACCCGGTCCTCTTCTTCGAGCACAAGAAGATGTACCGAAGCGTCCGCGGCGACGTCCCGGACGGCGAGTTCACGGTGCCGCTCGGCAAGGCGCAGGTGACTCACCCCGGCACCCAGGTCACGGTCATCGCCTACGGCCTGATGGCGCACTACGCCCTCGAGGCCGCCGACCGCGTTGCCGACGACGGGATCAGCGTCGAGGTCGTCGACCTCCGGACGCTCCGGCCGCTCGACAAGGAAACCGTCCTCGACTCGGTCCGCAAGACCGGCAAGTGCCTCATCGTCTACGAGGACAACCGGTTCGGTGGCTACGGCGCCGAGGTGGCGGCGATCGTCGCCGAGGAGGCGTTCGACTACCTCGACGGGCCGGTGACCCGGATCGCCGGACCGGACGTGCCCGGCGTCCCGTACAACCATGTCCTCGAGGAGTGGTTCATGGTCAGCCCGGAGAAGATCGCCGCCGGGATCCGGAAGCTTGCCGCCTACTGAGGCCGAGCTCGCGGCGCTGGAGTCGCGGCTTCAGGAATTGCTCGATGCGTACCGCGACCGCCTCGAACCCGTCGAGGTCTACGGCCAGCCGTTCCTCCGCCGGCCGGGTGCCACCAAGCACGAGTGGTTCGCCGGCGTGAACCGCGGCAAGGGCGTCGTCCGCCTCTCGCTGCTGCCGATGTACCACCACCCGGAGCTCCTCGACGGCGTCTCGCCGGCCCTGCAGAAGCGCAGGTCGGGAGCATCCGTGTTCACCTTCACGTCGATCGACGACGCCCAGCTCGCGGAGCTCGAGGCGCTCCTCGGCCGGGCATGGGATCGATACGCCGGGAAGGGAGCCGCATGAGCACGAGCGAGTTCGAGGCCGTCCACGAGCGGCTGAAGGCGATCCTCACCGCGCAGGCGTCGGACGACCTCGTCATCACGAAGGACGGCCCCGCCGGGATGGCCCTGGAATTCCGCGGGCTCGAGGGCAAGCCCTGGGGCTACGTCGGCGGGACGCGCCTCGGGAAGTCCTATGTGAGCTACTACCTGATGCCCGTCTACGGCGATCCGGCCCTCGCCTCGACGATCTCGCCGGCCCTCACCAAACGACGCCAGGGCAAGGCTTGCTTCAACTTCTCGAAGGTCGACGAGGCCCTCCTCGCGGAGCTCGCCACGCTCACCGCACGCTCGATTCCGGGCTGGCGCGAGCGGGCCGAGGAGCACATCCTTCAGCGCACGCGCTGATCCGGGCCGCGCCTAGTCGACCGTCGTCGTCCCGATCGCGAGCGGCTTGTCGAGGAACGCGGCGATCCGGTCGACCTCAGACGCCAGCTCGTCGGCCGCCGTGCGCCGCCATGACGGCCAGCGGACGATCTCGACCACCGGCCGCTTCGTGGAACCGCCGAGCTGCCACGTCCCGCCGATCCGGCCGTCAACGACGACGAGCGGCGTGACCCAGCCGGCGGTCCGGTAGACGTCGTCGTGGTGGGCGACGGGCAGGATCGTCTCGGTCCGCCGCGGCAGCTCGTTGGTGAACGGGTCGAACGCGGGCAGGAGGCGGACGCCGCGGAAGGGCTCCGACGAGGCCACGACGTCGCGATCCTCCGCCCGGATCCAGGCTCGAGTCCCGTCGACGTCGATCTCCGTCTTGTCGACCGGAAGCCGGTCAAGGGCGTCGTTGACGATCCCGGCCCGGGCCGCGCCCCACCAGCGCCCGATCATGTCGCGGCTGGAGCCCGGGAAGGTCACGAGGAACCGCGAGACCATCCGTGCCAGGGTGTCGACCGGCTCGCCGGCGTCCGGCCGCTCGGCCAGCGCGATCGGGCGGCCGAGCCACGCCGACGGACGGACGAACGTGACGTTCTGGCCCTGGGGCGGTCCGAAGGCGAGCTCACCCCGTTGAGCGGCCGGCCCGAGGAACGTGCCCCAGCCCGTCCGGAGCTTGCGGCCCATCGCCGTGTCGGCGAGGTGGGCAGCGATGGCGTCGGCGAGCACGACCCGGGTCATCGGCTGATCGGTCAGCGTGTCGCCGACCGCGCGGATCATGCGCTCGACCTGCTCCTCGCTCATCTCGACGAAGCGCAGCCAGGTGTCCTCGTGCCAGCGCTCCCGAGTGGCGGCGGCCACCACGAAGTCCGCGAGGTCGTCGGGCGTCAGGTGGTGGAGCGTGCCCCGGAACGACCAAGCCTTGACGATCGACCGGTCCGATGCGAGGGCGTCGCGGACATCGTCGGGGCGGAGACCGTCGATCCGGGCTGCCGCCTGGAGCCCGGCAGCGCTCGCGACCTGGGCATGCAGCCCGACCATCTCGCGGACGACGTCGACGAGGTGCTCGCGCGTCCTGCGCTCGACCAGGTGCTGCCGGCGAAGGCGGAGCGCCAGGACGCGCGACCAGTCGGTCGTGAGGGCGGGCTGGATCGTCGGGCGTGCCATGCCCGCATGGTGCCGGAGGACGCGGTCAGCGGTTGTCAGGTTCCAGCGTCGGGTCCGTCACCAGGCGGATGCCGAGGACCAGGGCCCAGATCCAGGCCAGCGGCAGCTTCGGGCTGGACATCAGGAACAGGATCCCCTCGTTTCCGGCCAACGTGACGAGCGCATCGAGACCGGCGAATGCGCCGAGGACGACAGTGAGCCAGCCGATCCATTGGGCGCCTCGCCGGACGAGCAGCAGGCCGGTCGTGATCCACCAGGCGGCGGACAGGCCGATCCACACCGCCTCGAGGTCGGCTCGCTGCCAGGACGTCGCCCACAGAACGCACGCCGCGATCCCCGCGATCGCCGAGAGTGCCGCCACTGCCGCAAGCGCAGGCGGGCTCGAGCGGACCAGCAAGGAGCCGAGCCAGATCGCGGCCGGCACGAGCAGCAGGTTCCAGGCCGTGATCCATCGATCCGGGAACCCATCGGCCGGCGCGAGACCGGTCAGCCAGGCCGCGGACGCAAGCGCGGAGGCGATCGCCGCCAGCCCGGCGACGCGTCCGAGCCACGACACCGCGAGCGCTCGATCTGTTGCGTTCCTGGCTGCCTCGGTCATCGCCCGTAGATCGTGGTGGCGACGGCGCGCGGGTCCCCGCGAGGCCAGCGCCCCGCCTCGACCTGGCGGAGGAAGTCGCCGACGAGCCGATTGAACGCGTCCGGCTCCTCGGTGTTCACCGCGTGGCCCGTGTTCGGGATGACCGCGAGAGCAGCCGTCGCGATCGTCTGGTAGCCGCGGGCGTTCTACGCGACGCACCGGTGGCTCCGCGAGTCGTGGCGCAGCTGGGGCTCGTAGCTCCGGAGGTCGCCGGCCCATTCGTGGACGAAGACGATCGGCGTGCCGGAGCCCACGTCCTCGACGTGGAGCCGAACGCCGTCGTCAGTCGTGACCGTCGCCATGGCGAGGATCATGCCGGGTCCACGGGCCTGCCGTCCGCGACCGGCGGGCGGGCGACAGCCCGGCACCCGATGCGCGACACTGTCCCGAAGCACGCAACGACCGGTGGCCCCGAGCCGCCGCGCGACCCGGAGGATGACAGTGGCCAAGGTGACGATGCCCCAGCTCGGCGAGAGCGTGGCCGAGGGGACGATCGGCAAATGGCTGAAGCAGCCCGGCGACAGCGTCGAGAAGTACGAGCCGCTGCTCGAGGTCATCACCGACAAGGTCAACGCCGAGGTCCCGTCGCCGTTCGCCGGCGTCCTGAGGGAGATCCTCGTCGAAGAGGGCGCCACCGTCCCGAACAACGCCGAGATCGCGATCATCGAGACCGCGGACGAAGGTGCCTCGACCGGCGGCTCGAACGGCGCCGAGCCGAAGGCGGCGGCCGCGCCCGCGCCCGCGGAGTCGATGCCGGTCCCGGCGCCCGCAGCCGACGACGGCGGAGCCTCGAGCTCGCCCGCGGCCCCGGCTCGGCCGACCTTCACCCCGGCCGAAGGCCCGGCCGGATCCGACGAGCGCCCCGAGCGCGCCGCCGCCTCCTCATCGGCCGCCCCGACGGCCGTCGCCGCCGCGCCGGCGGATGCCCCTGCCAACCCGGACGCACGGATGACGCCGGCGGTCCGCCGCCTGCTCCGCGAGCACGGCCTCACCGCTGCCCAGATCGTCGGAACCGGCGGTGGCGGGCGGATCACCCGCGAGGACGTCACGAACTACGTCGAGAGCCAGCGGACCGGTCAACCGGTCGGGGGCCAGGCCGTCGGTGCGCCGGCCGCCCCGGCGAGCGCGAATGGCTCGGCGGCGGCCCCGGTGGCGCCGGCACCGGCGATCGCGCCCACGGCTCCGGCACCGGCTCAGGCGCCCGCCACGCCGGCTCCGGCTCCGGCCGCTGCGACCGCGGCACCGGGCATCGCCTTCCCGGGCGGCGCGGACGA
>DATBPR010000070.1:0-5087 GCA_036561285.1 Candidatus Limnocylindrales bacterium
GATCTTGATGTCCTCCGCGGTCCGCTCGCCGAGCAGCAGGTTGTACTCGCGGCGGGCGTAGGCCACGATGTCCTGGTCCATCTCGTCGCCGCCGATCCGGATGCTGCGGGAGACGACGATCCCGCCGAGCGAGATGACCGCCACCTCGGTCGTGCCGCCGCCGATGTCGACGACGAGGCTTCCGGACGGCTCGCTGACGGGCAGCCCGGCCCCGATCGCGGCTGCCATCGGCTCCTCGATCAGACGCGCCCAGCGGGCGCCGGCGTTCAGGGCTGCGTCGCGGACGGCCCGCTTCTCGACCTCCGTCACGCCCGACGGGATGCCGAGCAGCATCCGCGGACGCGGGATCATCCCGACCCGGTCGTGGACCCGCTTCACGAAGTACTTGATCATCTGCTCGGTCACGTCGAAGTCGCTGATGACCCCGTCCCGGAGCGGCCGGATCGCGATGATGCTCGCGGGCGTCCGGCCGACCATCCGCTTCGCCTCGGCGCCGATCGCGAGGACCTGTCTCGTCTTCGCATCGATCGCCACGACCGACGGCTCGCTCATCACGATGCCGCGATCGCGCACGTGGACCAGCGTGTTCGCGGTCCCGAGATCGATCCCGATGTCGCGGGAGAAGAAGCCGAGGAAGCGGTCGAGCATGACGGCGGGCAGGTCCTTCGCAGTGGTGGGTCCGGGTCGATGCTGCGGCTCCGCGGCGGGCGGGACGGATCGCGCTCGACAGTTCGGGCGGGGAAGCGCGAGCAGTATACCCGGGCCGGTCGGCGACGCCCGGAACGGGCGGATGGCCCGGCCGTCAGGACGGCAGGTTGCTCGCCGCCCCGCAGGCGCCCGCGATGACCAGGACGAACGCGATCAGGCCGGTCAGGGCTCGCCGGGCGCGTTGGGCATTCCGCACGACCCGGGATACCCGACCGCGCCGGGATCGGTTCGATCAGGCGGATCGCCGATCGGGGCGATCGAACGAGACGCCCCGGTCGCGGAGCGAGACCCAGGCGTCGTGGCCGACGACCAGGTGGTCGAGGACGTCGATGTCGAGGAGCCGCCCGGCGGCGAGCGCCTCCGCCGTCAGATGGAGGTCATCCGGCGACGGCGTCGGGTCGCCCGACGGGTGGTTGTGGACGAGGATCAGGCCCGTGGCGTTCAACCGGACGGCGTCCCGGAACAGCTCGCCGACCCGGACGAGCGACGACGACACGTTGCCCTGATAGACCGTGGTGACACGGAGGACGACGTTCTTCGTGTTCAGGAGCACGACTCGGAGCTCCTCCCGCTCGAGCCGGCCCATCTGGAGCAGCAGCCGGTCCGCGATGTCCCGCGGCGAGCGGATCGTCCAGCGGGCGGCAGGCCAGTCGGCGAGCAGCCGGCGTCCGAGCTCGAACGCCGCGATCAGCTGGGCCGCCTTCGCCTCGCCCACCCCCGGCTGCTCGACGAGCTCCGTGTCCGTCGCGCGGGCGAGACCCGTCAGGCCGTCGTGACGCGCCAGTGCTTCCGCCGCGAGATCCACCGCCGACCGGCCACGAGGCCCGGCGCCCCACAGGAGGGCGATGAGCTCCGCGGACGAGAGGCCGCCGGCGCCGCGCATCGCGAGCCGCTCACGGGGACGCTCGTCGGATGGCACCTCGCGGATCGCGCGACCGCCGGTCATCGAGGACCTCCGATCGGGCGGGTCGGGATGCACGCGGCGTGACAGGAGTCCCCGGACCCGAACGACGGAAGCCCGCCGATTCCTCCCGCCGTCCGGACCCGGGAACGCCGCGAACCTTAGCGGCCGGCCCTCACCGGGCGATCACCCGGAGATGCACCGCGACTGCGCCGGCCACTCGGGCCGACCCGGCGGAATCCGGAGCGCTCAGCCGCTCCCCGTCGCGGCGTTGACAGCCAGCTCGCCCAGGACGAGCAGCACGCCGTTGAACGCCATGTGGAGCCCGAGCGGGGCCCAGATCGAGCCCCGTCGAAGGAACAGCCAGCCGAGCGCCAGCGCGACCGGCAGACGGGTCACGAACCCGACGACGATCAGGCCGCCGACCTGGCCGAGACTGTCGCCGCTGACCGTCAGGACGTGGGCCAGGGCGAACAGCAGCGACGCCCGGATGAGCGCCCCGTTGTCCCCGACCGTCCGGCGCCAGGCCGTGATCGCGAAGCCACGGAAGACCGTCTCCTCCGCGATCGGGGCGATCACGGCGCCCGCGATCAGCTGAACGATCAGGCCGACGGTCGTGCCGGTCGCCGGCAGGGGCGCCTCCGGCTCGACGCGGAACAGGTTGACCAGGGCGACCGCGAGGATCGAGGTGATGAAGATCACCGGCACGGCGAACAGCGCGCCGGTCGAGAGGTCCGGGAGGGTCGATCCGTCCGGCCGCCGCCAGCCCATCTCCCGCCAGGACAGGGCGTTCGTCCCGACGACCGTCAGGCGAACGACGCCGACGAACACGAGCGCCTGGAGCGTGACGCCGAGCAACCGCACCACGTATTCCGGCGTGTTCGTGCCGAGCAGGGCGCGGAGGACGAGCCCGACCGGGAACCCGATCGCGTAGGTCGCGGCGATCATCGCCGCGAAGACGAGGTACGGCGATGGGCCCGCGTAGGCCTCGCCGTGGGCTCGTCGCTCGATCGCCTGGTTGCCGGCGCCGGCGATCAGGCCGGTGGCGAGGACCACTGGCCCGAGGAAGTAGACGAGCAGCCCGGACGGAGCCAGGAACCCGACGAAGACGATGCCGAGGCCCAGCAGGGTCGCGAGCCAGCCGACGACGAACAGCCCGGGTGCCGCCCGACCCTCGATCGTGAACGTGCCGAGGCCGGGCCGGGTGGCATCGGGTGGGGCCGGCGGGGGTGCGCTGCCGTCATCCGGCGACACGGAAGCGTTCGTGGGGGGTTCGCGCGCGCCGTCAGGCGACTCGATCGATTCGGGTGTCGGCGGGACGATGGCGTCCGGCGCTGACGGTGCCGGTTCCGGAGTGGACTCGCCTCGATCCGGTCCCGTCATCCCTCCGGCAGGACGTCGGGCGCCGCGGCGCGTGGGGCGGAGGCGCGGCTACGGCCGCTCGTACGGTCGGTCCCGGTCTTGCGCTCCGGGTCCGCGAAGGCCGGGTCCGCGGCGCGAGCGAGGCGGGTCGGGTCATCGGCTGCCGGCAGCGGCGTGATCGGCGCGGGCCGCCCGCCGGTGGAGGCGGCGAGGGCCGATGCCGGTCGCTCGAAGTCCTTGCCGCACCAAGCGCACAGCGACCAGTCGAGCCCGACGAGCCGGCTGCAGTTGGGGCAGACGCGGTTGAGGCGGGTCCGGCACGTCGGACAGATGATCCATTCCTCGTTCACGCGTCTCGCGCAGGTCGGGCAGCTCTTGATCGCCTCGACCTCGGCCAGGAGCGCCTCCTCGGCGAGGTTCCGCTCGTAGGTCTCGCCGATCTTCTCGTGGGGCCGGACGATCTTGTAGACGAAGATCGCGAGCGGGAAGAAGATCGGGGTGAAGAGGATCACGAAGCTCGCAGCGACGTACGGCAGGATCGGGTTCTCGCTGCGCTGCTGCATGTCGCGGAACGCCCAGTAGGCGCCGGCGAGCCACAGGATGATCAGGTAGACGGCGATCGCCTGGATGACGAGCTGGACGGCCGCGTTGCTGAAGAACCCGGTGACGGCATCACCGATCCCGGTGAAGATCTGGTCCATGCGGTTGGAGCCTGCCTCCGTTCGGCCGTCGGCGCACCGGTCTCCCGGTGGATCCCTCCCGCCTGGGGCGGTCCGGCATCCGGCGCAGTGTAGCAGGGGCCCGTTCGCGGCCCTCTTTCGAACTCGCCCTAGACGGACGGCCCCGTCGGATCGTGACGGCGCAGGCCGAGGAGGCCCCCGGTCGCGAGGACGATCGTCCCCGCGAGGACGAGCCAGACGCCGACGAATCGCTCGAAGACCCCGAACAGGTACGGCCACAGCAGCCCGACCAGGATGGCCGCCGCGACGACCGCGATCGGGCCGATCGGGACGCGGGCGATCCGCCCGCCCCGGCCGCTGGCGACCGCCAACCCCACGAGGCCGAGCAGGCCCAGGACGATGACCCAGTGGCCGGGCCCGGCGAGGCCCCAGCGCGTCCAGTAGGTGCCGCCCAGCCCGCTGCCGGCGAGGACGCTCGCCCACGGCAGCAGGAAGCCGAGCGCGGCGATCGCCGAGCCGGCGGCGATCAGGTGACGCGGCACGTCGTCGGCGATCCCGAGCGAGCCGAGCGTCTCGGCGAGCGAGACCCGGGGCAACCGGCGGGACATCGTGCCGCCCGGCTGGTGATCGTGCGACGGGGTCGTCGCCGGGCGCGGATCCGGTGGCACGAGCACGGCCGACGGCGAGAGGTAGGCACCGGCGGGCGTCCGCTGGGCCGGCCGGGCGACGGGACCGCGATCGCCGTCAGGCGGCCAGACGGGCGCGTGGACTGCGGCGGCAGCGGCGACCGGCGCGGGATCGAGACGGGCCTCGGGCCCGAAGTCGGCCTCGCGCATCTCGTCGGCCCAGGGCTGGAGGTCGGCCTCGGGTTCGTCGTCGGTCTCGGGCTCTGTCTCCTCCACTGGCGGCGGCCCGGGCGCGAACTGCGGCGCCGGGGCGAACCCGCCGACGGCGGCGAGGAGGGCGCCGCACTCCGGACACGCGAACCGGCCGGGAGCCGCCTCGGACCCGCACTCGGGGCAGACGGCCGTCTTCGTCGCCAATCGGCACCTCGCTGTGATCCGGCCGCTCCCACCGGCGACCGGCTCTACAGGCTGCCACCCGGATTGCCCGCGGACCAGTCCCCCGGACGGCGGCCGGTCGATCCCCCGATTGTCCCGCCCACCCCGGACCCGTCCGCGCCCATGGGATCCTCCAGGTCGGCGGTCGCCGGCCGTTCCGCGGCGGCCCGACGCTCGGCCTCGAACGTCATCGCGACGCTCCGCCAGGCGTCGATCAGGCCCGTGATCAGGAGGGCGAGGAACCACGCCGCGGCGAACGAGGCAAGGGCGAGGCCGGTCTCGACGGGTGCCGGCGGGAGGTCAACGAGGCGGCTCCGCGCGATCGTCCACGCCAGGTCGACCGCGGCCAGCATCGCGGCGAGGTCGAGGAGGAGC
>DATBPR010000071.1:0-1588 GCA_036561285.1 Candidatus Limnocylindrales bacterium
CGGCAAGGGCGGGCACCGCTGCTTCTCGTGGGGCTCGTACGATGTCGACGACACGTTCGCCGACTTCAGCAACTATGGCGCTGACGTCGATCTGATCGCCCCGGGCAAATGCATCATGTCGACCGTCCCGAACGGCTACCAGTACATGTCCGGGACCTCGATGGCGGCGCCGCATGTCACGGGTGCGGTCGCCCTCCTGAAGGCGAGCCGGCCGGGCCTCACGCCCGCCGAGGTGCGCGAGGGGCTCATCTATTACGGATCGACCAACTGGCGGACCTCGACGGATCCCCAACGGCCCAACGAGCGCCTGCTCGACGTGAGCCGGATCGGCCCGCGCGGCACCTTCGGGATCAGCGTCGGCGCGCCCGCCGTCGTCGGCGGCAACGGCGGGACGGCCCGCTTCGCGATCACGCTCTCGCGCTCGGCCACCCTGTTCGAGCGGATCCGGCTGTCGATCGCGAACGCACCGTCCGGCTTCAGCGGATCGTTCGATGTCCCGGCGCCGTTCGGGTTCGCCGGCGTCGCCTCGACGCTGACCGTGACCGTGCCGTCCGGTCTCTCGGCCGGGACCTACGACGTGACGGTCGTCGGCGACGAGCACGGCAACCAGCACACGGCCACCGCCCATGTCGTCGTCGAGACGGACACGCCCACGGCGCAGCCGCCGTCGACGAGCATCCGGACCGGCGCGACGATCGGCAGCACGAGCGTCCCGACCAGCACCGGCTGGGGCGCCGCCACCGACACCACGAGCGCGATCGGCGCGTACGAGCTCCAGCGGAGCGTGGACGGCGGCACCTGGACGACGATCGCGACGACGAACGCCGGCATCCGGTCCGCGACGGGCACCCAGACGGTGAACCACTCCTATCGCTACCGCGTCCGGGCCCGCGACGCTGTCGGGAACTGGGGGACGTACGCGTCGGGCGCGACCTTCACCTCGGTCCTCCTCGAGGAGCGGGCGTCCGCGGTCAGCTACAGCGGCACGTGGCGCAAATACCCGTACTCGGGCGCCTCCGGGGGCTCGACGACGTACGCGACGAGCGCAGGCGCCCGCGTCCGGACGACCTTCAGCGGTCGCGGCATCGCGGTCGTCGGACCCGTCAACAGGACCCGCGGGAGCGCGGCCGTCTACGTCGACGGCGTGTACAGGGGGACGATCAGCTTCCGCGCCGCGACGGGGCTGAGCAGGATGGTCCGGTTCTCGACGGCCTTCGCGACGCCCGGCACGCACACGATCGAGGTGCGGCTCACCGGCAACGGCCGGGTCGACCTGGACGCGTTCGTCATCCTGCGTTGACATCGGCGCCCGATCGCGTGAGGCGGTCGGCTTGCGACCCCGCGTATCATGCGGAACCGATCGTGCCCGCCGGCGGGCCGATCCGCTTCGAAGTCCCGCACGAGGACCTGCCGTGGCTCGCGCAATGTGGAAGGGCGCCATCCAGTTCGGGCTGGTGACCATTCCGGTCAAGCTCTACCTGGCCACCGAGTCCGACTACACGATCCGCTTCAACATGCTCCACGAGAAGGACAAGTCGCGGATCCAGATGAAGACGTGGTGCCCCGTCGAGGACGAGCCGATCTCGCG
>DATBPR010000072.1:0-6264 GCA_036561285.1 Candidatus Limnocylindrales bacterium
CGGCATCGGCCGCCAGGGCGACCTGGCGCTTGAGGATCGTCCGCGGCGAGACCGGGATCTCCGCGTGGTCTTCCTCCGTGAACGTGTCCGAAAGGACGATCGCCGTCTTCTCCAGCCACGGCAGGAACCGGAGCGTGTCCCAGACCGGCTCCGCGATCCAGTCGCCGTAGCCGGTCTCCCAGTTCATCAGGGCGAACCCCTCGGGCGTGTTCATCTCCATGTCCGTGCCGAGGAGGTAGGTGCAGAAATGGGCGCCGTGGTCCACGACGCCGTTGAGGAACGCCTGGGCCTGGACGCGCTTGCCCATCAGCCGGCCCTGCATGTCGGTGATCGCGATGATCAGCGTGTCGATCTCGCCATCGCGGATCTTCGCCCGCAGCTCCTCGAGCCGGGGATGGTCGTGGGCGGAGCCCGGATGGTCGGCGTGGCTGGCGCTGCTCATCGTTCCCTCGATTGGCGATGGAGATGGAGCACCGGCGGTCGGTGACCGCCGGCGCCCCCGGATGTCGGGATCGGTGCCGGATCGGGCGGGCTAGGCGCCCGCGACCTCGCCGGCCGCGACCTGGAACTCGCGCTCGAGGTCCGTCAGATCCTGCTCGGTCCCCTGGACCTGCGGGCCCTTGAACCGGCTTCGCGCCCAGGCGAAGTAGTACACGACCAGCAGGAGGACGGTCCCGACCATGAACGGCCACGAGATGTTGCCGGACGTCGGGAACGAGAACAGGACCATCAGGACCACGACCCAGAAGACGGCCACCCAGGCCACGGGGCGCGACCAGCGTCCGAGGCTCCAGACGCGATGCTCCTTCCATTCGTCCGTGCGGACGCCGAGGAAGATGACCAGGCCGTAGGCGGCGTAGAGGAAGATCGTGCTGATGGCGGTCACGATCACGATCGCCGTGCCGGTCCCGACGATGAACGTCGCGACCGTGAACAGCCACGACACGACCACGACGGCGGTCAGGGCGTTGGCCGGCGTCCGGTAGCGCCGGGAGACCCGCTTCAGCCAGCGCGAGCCGGGGATCCCGTCGTCGCGGCTGAACGCGAACAGCATCCGGCCGGCCGCGCCGACGGAGGCGAGACCGCAGAACCACATCGCGATGGCGATCAGGGCCGCGAGGATGTCGCCCAGCTTGTCGAGGTTGTACTCGAGGATCGAGATCACCGCGACGCCGCCGCCGAAGTAGTACTGGCTCGCGGTCGCTTGGACGGGCGTGTCGAGAGACTGCGGAAACAGCTCCGTCAGGCTCGGCATGTGGGTGACCAGGGCGAGCAGGAAGATGTAGCCGACGACCGCGCTCACCGCGACCGACAGGAAGACGCCCCATGCGCTCGCCATGCGCGCGCCGACGGTCTCCTCGGCGACGTGCGCCGACGCGTCGTAGCCGGTATACGTCCAGTTCGCCTGCAGCAGCGAGAACAGAAACGCGAGGAACAGCGGGTAGGTGATCGCCGCGCCATAGCTCGGGTGGATGATGCCGAGGTTGTTGTCCCAGCTGCCGGCCACGTCCTGCGGCTGGATCGCGCCGAACGTCAGGCCGGACTGGTCCGGCTTGCCCGTCACGAAGATGAGGACGACAACCGCCGCCACGACCCCGATGTGCCACCAGACGCTGACCTGGTTCAGGAGCGCCACGAGGCCGATGCCGGCGATGTTCAGTGCCAGCTGGATGAGCAGGATCACGCCCATCGTGACCAGCTGGCCGTTGATCGGCCCGAAGACGACTGTATTGAAGGTGCCGCCGAAGATCCGGTCGACGATCGTCGCGTTGAGGAACCCCGCCGCGGCATAGTCGATTCCGGCGACGATCGCGAACTGGCCGATCAGGTTGAACCAGGCGGTCCACCAGCCCCAGTTCTTGTTCTTCATCTTCGAGGCCCAGTAGTACAGGCCACCAGCGGTCGGGTAGGCCGACGCGAGCTCCGACATCGACGCGGCGATCGCCAGGACGAAGATCGTCACGAGGGGCCAGCCGATGACGACCGCCGCCGTGCCGGCCCAGGCCAGGCCGTAGTCGTAGAGGATGACGGCGCCCGTCAGGATCGAGATGATCGAGAAGCTGATCGCGAAGTTGCTGAACCCGCCCATCGAGCGGAAGAGCTCCTGCGCGTAGCCGAGCCCGTGCAGGTCCTGGACGTCCTGCTCGATGACCTCTTCGCGGGTGCGTTGCTGGGTCATTGATGCCTCCCTGTCCGTTCGCCGACCCATCGGTCGGGCTCGTCCGGGCGCCGGACGGTCATGGGCCCGGGAACGCCGGGCGCGGGGACGCGGGGATGGATCCGACGTGGCCGATCAGGCCGGTCTGGGCTCGCTGCCGGCTGGGACTCGCGGCCGGCGGGCCCGATACGTCGATCGCGCTGCTCCTTGGCGATCGGAGGCTGGGGGCAGGACGTGTCGCGCCTCCGCGGGACGACGTCGCGGCGACTCTAGACGTGCACCCTGGCGATGTCGAGAGGCCGTCGTGACTGGCGTGACCATGCCGGCGGCGAGGCTGTGGATCCCGCGAGGTGGCGGTCAGGCCACCTAGTAGAGCATCGTCGTCCCCGACGGGAACACGAAGTCGAAGGCCGTCGGGGACAGTGGCGCATCCGGCGCGTATTCGGTGACGCGGGCGTCGCGCGTCACGACGCCGCCGATCGATTCCTCGAGCCGCAGGATCACGCCGTCCGCCCGGTCGGCAGCGATGCGGATCCGGAAGTCCGGCCGGTCCGCCGCCATCTCGATCGTGCGCGGGTGGTCGCATTCGACCACGACCGTCTCGCGCCCGCCGACGTCGCCGAGGCCGACGACCTCGCAGCGGCCGGTCGAGAGCACGTTCTGGCAGTAGCCGCCCGGATGGATGAAGGTCTCCGGGAGCGTCTCCATGGGAAGCGACGTGCGCGGGTCGTACACCCGCGACGTGCCGGGGAGCTCGCGCCCATCACGAACGCCGACACCGACGAGCCGCCGCCGAACCGGCCGCTCCGTTCCGAGCTTGTGGACCCCGCTGTAGGTCCGGACGATCTCGCCATCCGAGACCCAGATGTCGTAGCTGCCACGCGGCTCGTGGCCGGGGACGCTGGTCGTGACCTTCGCCTCGCCGGGGTGACGCAGGACGACGTCCGAGACCACGACGTGCTCGCCGCCGGCGGTGAACGTCGTCTCCTCGATCCGCATCCGGAGGGTCTCGAACCGGAGCTCGGCGTCGCGCATGAACGTGAACAGCTCGTCGCGCGTCGGGAGCGTGTCCGGAAGCGCGACCAGCTCCGGCCGCGGCCGATGGCCGGACGGGGCGGGGATCAGGTCGGCGGCGCCGGTCCACCGCGGGCTCGTGGTCACGTCCGGGATTGTAGCCGCGCGGGATCGGCGGTCGGACGCGGGAACGGACGCCCCGATGGCGTCAGCTCGCGGGTCAGCCGCCGGCGGGTCCGCCGCCGAGGCCCGGCTCCGTCATCGCCGCCGGATCGAGCAGCTCGTCCAGCCGATCCGCGGCGATCCCCCGCTCGGCGGCCAGGTCGCGGATCGTCCGGCCGCTCTTGAAGGCTTCCTTCGCCAGCGCCGCGACCGCGTCGTAGCCGATCTCGGGGACGAGCGCCGTCGCAAGCATCAGGCCCTGCTCGACGAGCGCCGGCCCGCGATCCGTCGCGGTCAGGCCCTCGACCGCGCGCTCCGCCACGTTCCGCGCCGAAGCCGCCAGCAACGCGATCGACTCGAGCAGCGAGACGGCTGTCACCGGCAGCATCACGTTCAACTCGAGGAAGGAGCCGGTCTGGGCGAACCCGATCGTCGCGTCGTTGCCGACGACCCGGGCCACGACCATCGTCAGGCTCTCGAGGATCACCGGGTTCACCTTGCCCGGCATGATCGAGGAGCCTGGCTGAGTCTCGGGCAGGGCGATCTCGGCGATGCCGGCACGCGGGCCCATCGCGAGCAGACGCAGATCCGAGCCGATCTTCCACAGCGACAAGGCGATCGTCCGGAGGCCCCCGTGGGCGGCGATGACCGCGTCAAGCGAGGCCTGAGCATGGAAGTGGTTCGGTGCTTCCGTCAGGTCCACCCCGGTCAGGGACGAGAGATGTTCGCAGGCGAGTGCGGCGAATCGCGGATCGGAGTTGATCCCGGTTCCGACCGCGGTCCCGCCGAGCGGCACGATCGCCAGCTCGCTCGAGGCGGCACCTGCCCTGCGAATCGACTCCTCGACCTGGCCGGCGTAGCCCCGGAACTCCTGGCCCAGCCGGATCGGCGTCGCGTCCTGGAGATGGGTCCGACCGGTCTTGACGACTGGCCAAAGCTCGCGCGCCTTTTCGGTCAGCGCGAGGCCCAGGATGCCAAGTGCTGGCAGCAGATCCTCCTGGATCGTCGTGGCCGCTGCCACCTGCATTGCAGTCGGAATCACGTCGTTCGAGGACTGGCACTTGTTGACGTGGTCGTTCGGATGGACCTTCGTGCCGCGCAGGCGAGCGCTCGCGAGGTGGGCGACGACCTCGTTCATGTTCGTGTTGGTGGAGGTGCCCGAGCCGGTCTGGTAGACGTCGATCGGGAACTGGTCGTCGTGAGCGCCATCCGCGATCTCGGCGGCCGCCGCCGCGATCGCCGCCGCAACGTCCGGCTCGAGCAGGCCGAGCTCGCCATTCGTTTCGGCCGCCGCCTGCTTGACCAATGCGAGGGCCCGGATGAACGCCCGCGGAAACCGCTGGCCGGAGATCGGGAAATTCAGGACGGCGCGCTGCGTCGAGGCGCCGTAGAGCGCGTCGGCTGGGACCTCCATCTCGCCCATCGAGTCGCGCTCGGTCCGGGTGGCCCGTGGCTCGGTCGTCATGTCGCGATTGTAGGTGTCGGACCCGCGGGATCGGCCGGGCGGTCGGGCAGGGCCTTCGTGTGGCGGCGATGGAGCCCCAGCTCGTCGACGGCGGAGCCGGAGAGCGCCGCCGACGCAGCGTTCGTCCGATGCGTCGGTGGTGCGTCGAACGGGCGAGCCGAGACCGATTCGGAGCGATCGGGATCCGGCCGGGCCCGAAACGGTCGCGATGGTGCGTCGCACCTGCCAGGACGAGGAGTGTCGGCACCTGAGGGCAGATGTCGACGCACATCTCGTCGAACTCGCATGTTCAACGTGCCGGGGCGAGCGCAGGCGCCTCCGTAGACTTGGCTGCATCCGCGCGAAGACGCGACGACGAGCACGGGAGGAGCCAGCGGGTGCCGACGATCCGAGCGAACGGCCTCGACATCGCCTATGAGATGCACGGCGCCGGACCCCCGCTCGTCCTGCTCCACGGCGCGTCCTCGCTCGGGCGGGAGGACTTCGCCGCCCAGATCCCGCTGTTCTCGAAGCGGTTCCTTTGCTACGTGCCGGACGCCCGGGGCCACGGCGCGACCCGCTGGGACGCCGCCGACGGCTTCCGCTACGACTGGCTGGTCGACGATCTCGTCGCCTTCGTGGACGAGCTCGGGCTGGAGACGTTCCACGTCGTCGGCTTCTCGATGGGCGCCATGACCGCGCTGATGTTCGGCTCGCGGCAGCCGGACCGGCTCCGGACGCTGACCATCGTGGGGATCACGACCGAGCGCGAACCGCGGATGTCCGTCCTGCGACGCCTGACGAACCCCGAGCGGATCGACCGCGAGGACCCGGCGTGGGCGGCACTCCTCGGCCGGCGCCACGATGCCGGGCAGGGCGTCGGGGCGTGGCGGCGGCTGCTGCCGGCGATCGCCGCCGACGTCGCGGCCCAGCCGCTGCTGACCCCCGGCGAGCTCCACCGGATCGACGCCCCGAGCCTCGTCGTCTGCGGCGACCGCGACCCGTTCGTTCCCGTCGAGCACGCCTCGGCGATCCGCCGCCAGCTCGTCGACGGACGGCTGTTCGTCGTCCCGGACTGCGGCCACGAGGTGATGTCCCGCAAGCCCGGCCTGTTCAACGAGGCCCTTGCCGCCTTCTTCCGGGCGACGGAGACCGTCGCGACGGCCCGCGCCGAGCCACCGTCAGCCATGGCGCCGGCGTCGCGAACCGCCGCGACCGCCGGCACGGCAGAGAACCCCATGGCACCGGCCCACGCGGACGACGATCCCGATCGTGGGCGCTGGACCGAGTTCCCGCACGACCCCCTGTGAAGGAGACGCCGATGACGACCCTGCTTGCCCTGTTCCGCCGGCCCGACGGCGGCGACGAGGCGCTCGTGACCTTCCGACGCCGCTACCACGGCGAGCACCTGCCGCTCATTGCCCAGACCCCCGGGCTCCGCGGCACCCGCGTCTGGCGTGTCGCCGAGGCGCTCGGGGCCGAGACC
>DATBPR010000073.1:0-4456 GCA_036561285.1 Candidatus Limnocylindrales bacterium
GACCTAGGCTGCGCCGCGGGCTCCGCGCCGGGCGCTCACACCCGGAGGGCGGCGGACACCGGACCGGCCGACGTGGTCGGCGATCCAGAGCGTCAATGCCATCCGGCGACTCACCTCCGAGCTGCCGCGCCCCGGGGCACCCTTCACGACCGCTTCGAGCTCGAGCAGCCCATCGAGCGCCGCCGACAGCTCCGCGACGGTCCAGCGCCGGGCCTGCTCGGCCAGTCGCTGCGCCCGGAAGGCGCTGTTGATCCCCATCGCCCGCCCGGCCTCGCCCAGGTTCTTCGCCCGGGGGAGCCGGTCGAGCAGCTCCAGGAGCTCCCGGATCCTTCGATGGAGGACGACGACGATCACCGGCTCGGGGGTGGTCCCGGAGAGAGTCTCGAGGAGCGCCGTCGCCCGCGGTCCGTCCCGATCGCCGACGGCATCGGCGAACGCCCAGGCCGAGCCGGGGACGGCCTCGCCCACCAGCTCCGAGACGTCATCGGTCGTGATCAACACGTCGGGCCGGTACAGGGCGAGCTTCTCGAGCTCCATCGCCGCCCGGCGCGTCTGGTCGCGCCGATCAGCGTCGCCCTCGCGGACGAACCCGCCGATGCGCGCGGCGAGCTCCTTCGACGCGCCCTGCGCGAGTCGCATCCCGCGGTCGCGTGCCTCGCCGTCGATCCAGGCCGCGAGCGCGCCCTCGCGCGGCGAATCGATCTGCTTCACGAAGCCGCCGGCCAATCGGATCGCCTCGGCCAGCTTCGGGTGTCCCGGCGCCTTCGCCCCGCTGGCCGTCTCATCGACGATCACGAGCCCATTGCCGCCCGCTGCGAGCGGCACGATCGCGAGGAGCGCCTCGCGGTCCTCCGTCCGGACCATCAGGCCGCCCGGGTTGCGGACGACCGCGAGCGTCCCGCCACCGAACAGGACGGGGGTCGCGATCCGGCCGTGGAGCTCGGCGAGCTGGGCCGGGGCCGCGTTCCGGTTGCCGCGGAGGCTCCAGCGCTCGAGGGGAGCGCCGCCCTCGGCGAGGCTCGTGGCGAACTTGTCGATGACGCGGTCGATCGTGAGGTCGTCGTCGCCGTACAGGTAGGCCAGGGCCACGTCGGTCATCCGCTCGATGGTATCCCGCACGCCCACGCGATCGGGCTCCGAACGGTGGTCAGGATCGTCGGCGGGGCGGTCGCGGCGGTCGCCGGCGGCGCGGCGACCGCCGCACGCGCCAGGACGATCCCGCCCGTGGACGCGGCGCGGACGCCGCCTGCGTCGCTCGTCCGGCGCGGGCCCGATGCCGTCACGTCGATCGCTCCAGACGGATCGATCGTGATCGAGACGGTGCCGTCGGTGTCCGTTCGCAGCACTTTCGCGCCCGTGCCCTGGAGGCGCTCGATCGTCGAGCGGGCCGGGTGCCCGTAGGGGTTGCCGGCGCCGGCCGAGACGATGGCGACCCGTGGGTGGACGGCGTCGAGGAAGGCCGGCGTCGACGCCGTCGCGCTGCCGTGATGGGCCACCTTGAGGATGTCGACCGGCGGAAGGCCACGGGTCGCGAGCAGCGGATCGACGTCGTCCTCGACGTCGCCGGTGAGCAGGAACCGCCGGCCGGCCACCTCGCCGAGCAGGACGACGGATACGTCGTTGATGCCCCGGCCCGCGTCCGGCGGCTCGAGCGGCACGCGACCTGGGTCCGGCCAGAGGACGTGGAGCCGGATCCCGTCGAGACCGATCGATGCGCCGGTCGCGAGCAGCCCGTGCGGGGGCGCGCCTGGGCGTTCGAGATCCTTCGCGAACGCCCGGTAGCCGGGCCCGGGTCCACGCATGCCTGTCTCGTAGATCCGACCGATCCGGTACCGGTCGAGGAGCAGCGGCATCCCGGCGACGTGGTCCTCGTGGGGATGGGTCAGAACGAGAATGTCGATCCGGCGGTCCCAGGGTGGCAGCCGTCGATCGAGCTCCACGAGCAGCCTGCCCGGATCCGGTCCGCCGTCGACGAGCATCCGTCCGCCTCGGCCCCCCTCGACGAGGATCGCGTCACCCTGGCCGACGTCGAGGACCGTGATCCGGGCGGCGCCGTCCGGTCGGTGAGCGAGCGACAGGCCGAGACCGATGGCCGCCGCGACCACGGCGAGGATCGCGAACCGCCACGAGAGCGACCGGGCGCGAGCAGGCGCCGAGCGGGCCGGAGCGACACGAACGGCCGCGGCCACGCTCGGCGCCGCCCGAGCCGCCCGTCGCCGGACCCGTATGCGGTGCCACATCGCTGGGCCGCCGACGATCAGCAGCGCCGTGCCGGCCCCGGCGACAAGCGTCCACGGCGCGCCGAGCGTGACGTTCGCGAACGGCAACGTCGCCGCCGCGCGGATCACCGTGCACATCGCCGTGAGGAGGGCCCATGCGGGAAGGCCGGTGATCGTCGCCACGATGGCAGGGCCACCGGCCAGCGCGAGCGCACCACCGAGCATCGCGATCAGGGCGGCACCCATCGCGGGCGCAACGAGCGGCACGACCAGGAGGTTGACCGCCGGTGACACCAGGGCCAGCCGCCCGAACGTCAGCAGAACCACCGGAAGGGTGGCCGCCTGCGCCGCCAGCGAGACGCCGAGCGACTCCGCGAGCCAGCGCGGGACGCGGCCGCCGGCAAGACCACCGATGCGGTCCGTCCAGCGGCTGGCCCAGGCGAGGATCCCGCCCGTCGCCAGGGTCGAGAGCTGGAAGCCGGGGTCGAGCACGAGCCGTGGGTCCGCGACGAGCAGCAGCGCGGCGGCCCAACCCAGGGCGGCAGCGGCGCGTCCCGCCCGACCCGTCTCGCGGGCCAGCAGCACCACACCGGCCATCGCCGCCGCTCGCACGACGGATGGGGAGGCCCCCGCGAAGAGGACGTACGCGAGGATTGCCGAGATGAGCACGACCGAACGCCGCCGGCGACCGAGCCGCCCGACGAGGGCCGCGACCGTCGCGGCCACGATCGCGATGTTCCAGCCGGAGATCGCGACGACGTGGCTGGCGCCGACCGTCGTGAACGCGGCCGCGAGGTCCCGATCGACGCGGTCGCGCAGGCCGATGACGATGCCCGCCGCGAGACCCGCCTCCGGCTCCGGGATCGCGGCCGCGAGGGCATCCCCGGCCCGCCGCCGGACCGCCTCGAGCCTCGCGCCTGGATCGTCGCTCCGACCGACCGTCGCGAGGGCGCGCGAGTACAGGGTCCCCACGACTCCGATCCGCGAGAGGTAGTCGCCGTACGGCCCATCCGGTGGGGCTTCGATGCGCCCCGAGACGCGGACCCGGTCGCCAGGCTCGATCGCGGGAAAGCGGGGGAGGGTGGCGGATACGAGGACGGGTGCGTCGAGAGCGGCGGCTCCCTCGGCGTCGCGCTTGAAGACAGACAGGGTGGCCAGCTGCTGGCCGTCCTTCGGCGACCCGATGGCGACGACGCCCGCGATCCACGGCCCGTCGTCCGCCGGAAGGTCCGCCGCGGCCGGCGGCGCGAGCGTCGCCATTCGCACGGCAATGGCTGCGCACCCAACGGCCAACGGGAGCAGGGCGCCGACCGTCGCGATCCGTGGCGCGGATCCGGTACCGCGGCCACGAGTACGGAGCCCCGCGACGCCGACCGCCAGGGCCGACGCCAGGAGGACCAGCAGGCCGGGCTGGAGGCTCCCGCCCGCGAGGCTGGCCGCGACCGCGCCGATCGCCAGCCAGAGGCTCGAGGTCATCGGGCGACCTCAGCGGACCGTGACGAGGTCCTTGAGCTTGTCGAACGTCGCGGATCCGACGAGCTTGCGGGTCTTCAGGTCGTCGACCGCGGCGAAGCGCTGCTCGTCCCGTGCGGCCAGGATCTTCGCCGCGGTGACAGGCCCGATGCCGGGCAGCGTGTCGAGCTGCTCGGCGGTGGCCGTGTTCAGGTCGATCGGGCCGCCGGCCGGTCCTGGCGCCGACGTCCCCGCCGAGGCCGCGCCGCCGGTGGCGTTGCCCGGCGCGCCGGCCGGGTCATCCCGGGACGGCACGACGACCTGGTCGCCGTCATGCAGCAGCGCCGCGAGGTTGAGCGACCGCCCGACCCGGTCCGCGGCGACCCGCGGCCCGTATCCGCCGGCCGCCGCGATCGCGTCCCCGACCCGGGAGCCCGCGACGAGCCGGACCACGCCGGGATGGACGACCGCACCCTGGACGTCGACGACCAACAGCTCCGCCGAGGCCGGGCTGGCCGCCCCGACCACGCGGCCCGAGGCGCCGGGCCCGGATCCATCGAGCGCCGGCGCGTCGCCCGCGATCTCGACCGACGGGTTCGACCCCGCGAGGATCACGAAAGCGGCCCCGGCGGCGAGGATCACCGCCAGCGCGATCAGGGCGACGGGCAGCCATCTCAGCAGACCCTGGGCCGAAGGCGCTGAGGCGGGCTCGGTCGCACCGGACGCCTCGCCGTCCGGGCTCGCCACGGTCTCGACCAGGCGCCACGGCGCCGATGGCTGATCCA
>DATBPR010000074.1:0-6195 GCA_036561285.1 Candidatus Limnocylindrales bacterium
ACGGAGCCATCCGGAACCCTCATCGGGCGTTCGACCGATGACCGACGCATCGCGGCGGGCGATCGTGGCTCCAGGGGATCGACGAACGGGTCGATCGGGGGCCAGTGACGGAGGTTCACACCGTGGCGACATTCATGGACATCCACAACGGGTTCGTCGGGGTCACCCGCCAGCAGCTCCTCGAGGCGCACCAGCGCGACCTCGAGCTCGAGGGTGAGGAGGGCGTCCACTACGAGCGGGCGTGGCTCGATCCCGAGTCCGGCAAGGTCTTCTGCCTCGCGACCGGCCCCTCGAAGGAGGCGGTCATGCGGGTCCACGAGCGGGCCGGACACCCGACGCCGGAGGTCTACGAGCTCCCGATCGAGGTCTGACTCCGGGTGCTCTCAGGCGGTGGGCCGGTCGCGCAGGGCCGGCCCACCGCCGTTTCGTGATTCGCGGCGTGGTCGACTCGGCGCCGATCCGAGCGGGGCGCGTCTAGCGGCGAGTCGCGACCGCGGTGCCGCCCATCGTGGCCCCGGCCGGCGTCGTGGCCGGCCGCGTGACGTTCGCCGTCCAGGCGGCGATCTCCGCCCGGCGGGTCACCCCGAGCTTCGCGAGGATGTGCTCCACGTGGGAGCTCGCCGTCTTCGGCGCGATGTCGAGGGCGTCCGCGATCTCGGCGTTGGTCATGCCGTCGGCGATCAGCCTAGCCACCTCGAACTCGCGGGCCGTCAGCGGGTGCCACGGCTCCTCGATCGTCCCGCGCCCACGCCCGATCCGGGCCAGCTCATCGGCGCGGACGAGCAACGGCTCGCTCTGGAGGGCGGTCGCGGTCTCGCGAACCGCGGCGATCACCGCCGCGGCGTCCCCATACCGGTTCGACCGCAACAGGCTGTGGGCAAGGTCGAGTCGCGCCCAGGTGGCCTCCCAGATCCGGCCGCGGGCATCCCAGCCGTGCACGGCCGCCTCGAGCGCCTCGCGCGCCGCGGTCAGCTGGCCCGCGCTCAATCGGACGAGGCCCTCCGCGTGCGTGAGCGCGTCCGCCGCCATCGCCCATCCGGCGAGGTGGCCTCGTGTCGCTGCCACCCAGCGCTCGGCATCGTCCGGCCGGTGCGCCGCAAGGAGCGCCCGTGTTCCGGTCACGACGAACGGGACGAAGAACGGCCGCTCGCCGGTTCGCTCGGCGATCGCGAGCGCCCGGGCACAGCGCTCGGCGGCGGCCGCCGGGTCGCCAGCGACGAGCGCGAGCTCCGCGAGCCCCCAGAGCGGCGGCAGGATCATCTCGACGTCGTCGTACGGCTCGCCCTCGGTCAGCGCCTCGTCGAGCCAGCGTCGGGCATCCGGCAGGTCGCCACGCCCGAGCGCCACGAAGCCCAGCACCGGAACGGCGCCCAGCGAGCCGCGCCGGCAGCCACGCTCGGCAAGCTCCTGGCGGGCGGTGGCTGATGCGGTGTCCCATTGGCCGTGGGCCCAGGCGATCAGCGCCGACGTCGCCGCCATCTGCTGGCGGCAATGCGACTGCTCGATCGCGTCGGCGTACTCGACGCCCTCGACGATCGCGGCCTCGGCGACGGGGTACTCCATGACCCGTGACGCCATCGTGGCCGTGACCCGGAACGACGTGACGCCGACGCTCTCGTAGCCCGACTCGCGCGCCTGGCGGGAGATCTCGATCATCCGCTCGAGGATGCCGAGATCCTCGTGGCCGACCAGCGCGATCTGGGCCGCGAAGAACTCGGCTTCGAGCGTCGACTCCTCGTCGCCGAGCTTGACGGCGAGATCGTGGTAGGCCCGGTTCAGCCGTTCCGCCTCCGCGAAGTTCACCGCGTCGAACTCGTTGAGCGACTGGAAGCTGACGAGGGAGGCCATGGCGACGTCCCGAGCCTGGCCGGGCTCCACGCCTTCGAGCTCGGCGATGCCCTGGTCGATCGTCGCCCGGCGCCGCTCGAGCGGCACTCCCGTCCGACGGTCGCCATTCGCGATGGCGGTGAGGAGCTCGGCCGCGTCGGCGGTCCGGCCGGCCTCGAGGAACCACCGCCGCGCCTCGCGCGCCGCCAGCAGCATGTCGTCGATCCGCTCGATCGCACCGGCCGCGTTGCAGAACTCCCGGTACAGCTCCCCGCGCTCGCCGGCCGGCAGGTCGGCCGGCATGTTGTCGATGGCCCGCTGGAGCAGTTCGTAGGCTTCCTGGCGGGCGGAGATCCGGCTTGCCTCGTGGGCGGCGGTCATCGAGGCCCGGAACGCCTGCGCCCGGAGGCCCGCCCGCTCGTAGTGGCGTGACGCGTGAACGACGCTGGACGCCTCGAGCGTCATGACGAACTCGGCGGCTTGCGCGTGGAACCGTCGGAGCTGCGACGGCGGCACCGAGCCGTAGATCGCGTCCCGCAGCAGCTGGTGGCGGAAGTCGTAGTAGCCGTGGTCGATGTAGTCGAACGGGTAGAGGATCGACGCCTCGACGAGCTCGGCGATCGTCGGCTCCAGCTCCTGGAGCGGGCGATCGACCATCCCGGCGAGGATGTCCGGGCTGAAGCAGCGGCCGACCACTGCGCCGGCGCGGGCGATGAGCTGCGCCTCCGCCGACAGGCGACCGAGACGCGCGAGGACGGCGTCGCCGATCGTGTCCGGCACCTGGGCCTCGCGGATCCGGCGTCCGTCGCGCAGCTCCTCGTCGTCGAGGGCCGCAAGCAGCTCCTCGACATGGAGCGGGATCCCGTTCGTCCGCAGGTGGACGGCCGCGACGACGTCGCGCGGCGCCGGCAGCTCGCCACCGAGGATCAGCATCGTCGCGGTCGCCGTCTCCTCGAGGGTCAGCGGCTCGAGCCGGGCCTCCTCGGCGGACCGCTGGCTCAGCAGCCGCGCCCGCCATTCGCGATGGAGCGTGTCACGCGGGAACTCGTCCGCCCGGTAGCCGGCCAGCAGAAAGAGTGGGAGCTCGGACCCGTGCCGGGCGAGCTCACCGATGACCTCCAGGCTCAGCTCGTCGGCCCAGTGGAGGTCGTCGAAGATCAGCATCGTCGGCCGGTCGATCGCCTCGAGGATCCGGTCGGCGGCGGAGCGGACGATCAGGCGGCGAGCGCCGAGGGCGTCGCCGTCGTGGTGACCGTCGATGGCGAGCAGGTCCTCGGAGAGGCTTCCCCAGTCCGCGTCGCCGCGCATGCCGGCGGCCATCTCGCGGATCGAGGCCAGCGGGACCTGGCGGTCCTGCGGCGCGACCGAGCCACCGTTGACGCGGAGCCCGGCCGTCTCCGCCTTGCGCGCGGTCGCCCGGATCAGCCGCGTCTTGCCCAGCCCGGCGGCGCCCGAGAGAAACAGGGTCCGACCGTGGCCCTGGCGCGTCTCCGCGATCAGGTGGTCCATCAGGTCGAGGAGGTGATCCCGACCGAGGATGACGGGGCAGAGCATCGATCCGGCGCGCTTCATGGCGCGCAGTGTAGGCCTGCCCCGTCCGGCGCCGTCATCGGTCGTTCGACGGATGACGTCGGCGCCTTCCGGGTCCCTCGTCGCCGTCGCGGGTCGTACCATCCCGGAAATCGATTCGCGAGGCCCGATGCTCACCCTCGACACGATCCGGACGGCCCCGAAGGCGCTCCTCCACGACCACCTCGACGGCGGCCTCCGCCCGGCGACGGTGATCGATCTCGCGCGCGAGCACGGCTACGACGCCCTCCCGACGACGGACGTCGACGACCTGACCGCGTGGTTCCGCCGGGGCGCCGATCGCAAGTCGCTGGAGCTCTATCTCGAGACGTTCCAGCACACGTTCGGGGTCATGCAGGAGCGGGACGCGATCATCCGGGTCGCTGCCGAGTGCGCCGAGGACCTCGCGGCCGACGGCGTCGTCTACGCCGAGGTCCGCTACGCGCCGGAGCTGTCGACGGAGCACGGCCTGACCCTCGACGAGGTCGTCGAAGCGAACCTCGAGGGGTTCCGGATCGGGATGGAGCGGGCGGAAGCCGCCGGCCGGCCGATCGTGATGAAGATGCTCGTGACGGCGATGCGCCAGGCGGCCCGCTCGGTCGAGGTCGCCGAGTGCGCGATCCGCTGGCGGGATGCCGGGGTCGTCGGGTTCGACGTCGCCGGCCCGGAGAAGGGCTACCCGCCGACGCGCTACCTCGATGCGTTCGACCGGATCCGGCGGGAGAACTTCCACATCACGATCCATGCGGGAGAGTCCTTCGGCCTGCCGTCCATCTGGGAAGCCCTCCAGTTCGCGGGGGCCGAGCGGCTCGGCCACGGTGTCCGGATCGTCGACGACATCACGGTTCAGCCAGACGGGAGCGTCCACCTGGGGCGGCTGGCCGCCTTCGTCCGCGACCGCCGGGTGCCGCTCGAGATGTGCCCGACGTCGAACGTCCACACGGGCGCCGCCGCGACGATCCGCGACCACCCGGTCGACCTCCTCCGCCGCCTGCGGTTCCGGGTGACCGTCAACACGGACAACCGGCTGATGAGCGGCGTCTCGATGTCATCCGAGCTCGCCGCCCTCGACGAGGCGTTCGGGATCGGCCTCGGCGAGATGGAGTGGCTGACGATCAATGCGCTGAAGAGCGCGTTCGCGCCGTTCGACGAGCGGCTCCGCCTGATCAACGAGATCGTCAAGCCCGGGTACGCCCGTCTCCGCGCCGAAGAGAGCCGGGTCGCCGTCGGGTGAGCGCGGCCGGGGAGGGGACCGCCGCCGGGGCGACGCGCGCGGCGGAGCCGAGGCGCCGATCGCTGCCCGCTCGGGTCGACGCCGGGCTGGGGCGCGGCTTCTGGACGCTGTTCTCGGCGTCGTTCGCCGCCAACCTCGCCGACGGGATCTTCCAGATCGCCCTGCCGCTCCTCGCGGCGTCGATCACCCGCGATCCCGGGCTCGTGGCGGGCGTTGCCTTCGCCTCGCGCCTGCCGTGGCTCGTGTTCGCCCTGATCGCGGGCGCCCTCGCCGACCGGTTCGACCGGCGGCGGACGATGATCCTCGTCGACGCCGGGCGGGCCCTGGTGCTGGTCGGCCTGACCGTCGCGGTTCTCGCCGGCGGGGCGACGATCTGGCTCCTGTACCTCGTGGCTTTCGTCCTCGGCTGCTTCGAGACGATGTTCGACACCGCGGCCAGCTCGATGCTGCCGAACGTCGTGGGCAAGGACCGGGTCGTCGCGGCCAACAGCCGGCTCAACGCAGTCGAGCTGACGATGAACCAGTTCGTCGGGCCACCGATCGGCGGCTTGCTCGTCGCGATCGGCGTCTCGGCAGCGTTCGGGACGGCCGCCGCCGGCTATCTCGGGGCACTGCTCTGCCTCCTGACCTTGACCGGCTCCTTCCGCCCGGTCCGGACCGGCCCGCCGTCCTCGATCCGCGCCGACATCACGGTCGGCCTGTCGTACCTCCGCCACCACCGCCTGTTCCGGACGATGGCCCTCGTCGTCGGGCCGATGAACCTTGCGTCCGCGGCGGTTTTCGCCGTCCTCGTCCTGTACGTCGTCGCGCCCGGGCCGCTCGGCCTCGACGGGGTCGGGTTCGGCCTGCTGATCACCTCCGTCGCGGTCGGGACCGTCGGCGGGACGCTCGCCGCGGGCTGGTTCGAGCGCGTCCTCGGCCGCGCCAACCTGTTCGTCGCCTGCATCGCCTCGCTGCTCGTGACCGACCTTGTCTGGATCCTCGTGCCGCAGCCCGTCCTGATCGCGCTGATCCTCGCGGCGGCGACCACGGTCGGCGGCGCCTTCAACGTCGTCTTCGGCTCGATCCGCCAGCGGATCGTCCCGAACCACCTGCTCGGCCGGGTCATGGCGAGCTTCCGGGTGATCTCCTGGGGCTCGATCCCGCTCGGCGCCCTGCTCGGCGGGATCATCGGCCAGGCGTTCGGGCTGACCGCCGTCTTCCTGTCGGCGGCCGTGATCCACGCGCTGCTGCTCCTGTCGCGGACGATCCTGACCGACGAGTTCATGGCCCAGGTCGAGGCGCAGGCGGCGCTGAACGCCGACGGGTGACGCGGTCGCGCCGGCGCCGGTGCGCGCTCAGCCGAAGGTGAAGCAGTAGGCCTCGATCCCTGCCTCGGCGAACACGATCTCGAAGCGTCGTTCGGCGATCGGGCCCGGCTGGCGGATGAGCTGATAGGTCCGCTGTTGCACGGCGGTCCCGCTCCCGTCCGGGGAGACGTCGGTCCCGTGCGCGTCCCCAACGGGGCGGCCGTCGAGGAGGGTGCGGTAGGGGACGGCCGGCCCCTTGGCTGGCGGTCCCATCAC
>DATBPR010000075.1:0-3290 GCA_036561285.1 Candidatus Limnocylindrales bacterium
CCGCCGCGCGGCAGCGCCGAGGCCGGTGGCATCGCCGCCCGATGCGGGTCGATGAGCCGCGCCAGCTCCGCGGCGTGCGCCTTCGACGTCAGCTCGGCGACCGGGATCTCGACGAACTCCGGATCGCTCAGGTGGAAGTCCCGGTCCGCCATCGCCAGCTTCGCGGCTTCGATCCCGAGATGGATCCAGCGGGCGTCGTCGACGCCCAGCGGCCCGAAGGCGGTCGACGCCGGCGGCTCGAACGTCTCGAGGATGTTGATCAACTCGAGGGCGACGATCCCGGAGCTGTTCGGCGGGTGGGTCGTGACCCGGACGCCGCGGTAGGTCGTCGAGATCGGCTGGGTCCAGGTCGAGGCGTGTGCGGCCAGGTCGGCGCCGGTGATCTGGCAGCCGATCGCGCCGAGCCCGGCCGCCTGGCGGTCGGCGATCTCGCCCTCGTAGAAGTCCTCGAACCCTTCCTCGGCCAGCCGGTCGAGGGTCGCGGCCAGCGCCGGCAGGCGGACGCGCTCGCCGGGACGCCAGGCGCGGCCGTTCGGCCGGTAGACCTGCTCGAACCCCGAGCCCGGTCCGAGGGCCCCGACCACGGCCGGCAGGGTCGTCTCGACGGCACTGATGAACCCGTCCCAGGCCGGGAAGCCCTCCCATGCGAGCCGGATCGCGGGCGCCAGGATGTCCGCCCGTGGCAGCCGGCCGTGCCGGGCGTGCGCGTCTCCCCACGAGCGGACCGCGCCGGGCACGGTGATGGTCAACGGCCCACGGTAGGGGAGCGTCTCCAGTCCCTGCGCCACGATTCGTCCGGGATCCGCCGCCGCGGGCGCCCGGCCCGAGCCGTTCAGCGCGGTCTGCCGGCCCGTCGTCTCGTCCCAGATCAGCCAGAACGCGTCGCCCCCGATCCCGCACGCCGACGGCAGGACGACGCCGAGCACGGCGTTCGTCGCGATCGCCGCATCCACCGCATGCCCGCCCTGCCGGAGGATGTCGAGGCCCGCGGCCGTCGCGAGGTGATGCGGCGCGACGACGGCACCGCGCGCGCCGCGGACGAGCGGCATCGGCACGAGGGGATGGTCCGCGGTCAAGCCGGAGCCCCGGGCGCTCCCTGGGTCGGAGCCTGCGGCGCCAGCTCCGGGTGCTCCTGGACGAGCAGATACTCCTGGCGGCGGAGCTGCGCCAGCGGCAGCAGCGCGACGAGCAGGAGGAGCGTCGTGGCGACGAGCAGGCCGTCGATGCCGTGCCACTCGGCGGCGTACCCGCCGATCAGGCTGCCGACGATCTGGCCGATCGCGAGGAAGACAGAGTACAGACCCATGATCGCGCCGCGGTCGGTCGGGAACCGCTCGGACATGTCGGCCAGGAGGCCGACGGCGGCCGGGGTCGCCCCGGCCAGGACGAACAGCCCTGCGGCGGCTGCCACGCCACCGGCGATCGTCAGGAGCAGCGGAGCGGCGTTGCCGTGGTTGACGAAATACACGCCGATCGCCATGACGATGCCGCCGGCGATCCCGCCCGCGATGATCGTCGTCCGACGCAGGGTCTTGAACCGGTTGCCCCAGTAGATCAGGCCGGCGAAGAAGATGACGCCGATCACCACCGCCGCCAGTGAGATCTGGATCGCCTGGAATCCCTGCATCAGGGACTGGTCGGGGAAGTGCGCGTTCGCCCGCGAGAAGGTGAAGATCGCCTGGCTGAACCACACCCCGATCGCCGCGTTGATCGCGATCCACGTCGGCGCCAGCAGCCAGACGTGCGATGTCCGGAGCAGCGCCGCGTATCGCCCGAGGTCCATCCGCGCCGTGGTCGACCCGGCCTCGCGGCGGGCCGCTCGCTCGTCGGCCTGCCGATCCTCCACGCCGAAGCGGTAGATCAGGTACGAGCCGCCATAGACGAGGGCGTTCAGGAAGAACGCCGCCGGACCGAGCGCGGCGAACAGCAGCGGGGCGATCACGAGACCGACGCCGAGGCCGGCCAGGGTCGCGCCCTCGAACCGGGCGGCGGCCTTGCCGCGGAGGACCTCGTTGCCGGCCGTCACGAGGGCGATGTAGCCGAGGATCGAGGGCACGCTGGCGGCAGTCGACGCGCCCTCGAGGATCCGGGTGCCGCCGAGGACGAGCAGGTTCGTCGTGAGGCCGGTGAGGACGACGGCCACCGCCCCGAAGATCGGCCCGACCAGCATCATCCGGTGGTGGCCGACCCGGTCCGAGAGGACGCCGAAGATCGGCGAGAGGCCAAGCTCACTCAGGTAGAAGCTCGCGTGGAGGAACGACAGGGTCGTCGCCGCGACCACCGGGCCGCCGTGCTCCGGGAGCTTCGCCAGGTAGACGGCCAGCATGGTGCCCGTGAGGCCGGTGCTGAAGCGCAGCGTGAAGGTGCCGCCGAGCACGGCCCAGACCGAACGATCCATGCACTCCAAGCGTAGCGGCTCGGCCCGCGTCGCTGCGGGTCGGGGGTCGCGTCGGCCCGCGGGCCCGCCGCCCATCCCGCCGTTTCGGGCCTCCCTTCGTCCCGTATGATCGGCCGCCAGAGGAGGGAGCCGTGGCCCGCATCGTCTTCGTGACCGACTCCGCGTCCGATCTCGACCCGGGCATCGCCCAGGCCGCCGGCATCCGCATCGTCCCGCTCGCCGTGACGTTCGGGGCGGACACGTATCGCGCGGGGGTCGACCTCTCGAACGAGGAGTTCTGGGGGCGGATGACCGCCCCGGACGCCCCGTTCCCGAAGACGGCGGCCGCCTCGCCCGGCGATGTGAAGTCGATCTATGACGGGATCTTCGCCGAGGGCGCCGAGGCGATCGTGTCGGTGCACGTGGCGGGCAGCCTGTCCGGCGCGATCAAGAGCGCCGAGATCGCGAGGTCGATGCTGCCGGAGCGTGAGATCCACGTCGTCGACTCGCAGGGCGCCTCGATGGCCGAGGCGATCCTCTGCTTCCTCGGACAGGAGATGGCCGCGGGCGGCAGCGGGGCCGCGGAGATCGCCGAAGCCCTGTCCGAGCGCGCGAACGACCTCCGGATGGTCGTCTCGCTGGAGACGCTCGAGTACCTGAAGAAGGGCGGGCGGATCAGCGGCACCCAGGCCGCGATCGGGAGCATCCTCTCGGTCAAGCCGATCATCGCGGTCGAGCACGGCGTGGTGGAGACGGCCGACAAGCCGCGAACGCGATCCAAGTCGCGCGAGCGCTGCATCGAGATCCTGACCGAGCGCCCGATCGAGCGGGCGGCGATCCTCCACACGATCATCGGCGGCGACATGGCCGACGTCGACGCGTTCAAGGCGGAGATGGTCGCCCGCGCGGGGCT
>DATBPR010000076.1:0-5181 GCA_036561285.1 Candidatus Limnocylindrales bacterium
CCTGGCCGACCACCAGGCTCGCGTCCTTCAGGGCGTCGACATGGATGCCGTCCATCGCGTAGGTCCGGCTGACCCGATCCAGCGCCACGATCGGCTCCGGGGCCGGCGTGGCCCCGGGGATCGCGGGGAGCGGAACGGCGCCGGTCGCGCCGTCCGGGAAGTCCCCGCCGGGCGGCAACCCGCCGTCCGCGTGGGGCCCCATCGGGAGCGTGGCCACTACTTGCCCTCGACGATCGTCGTCGGCCCGCCGCCCCGGAAGTTCCCGCCGCCCCCACCGCCGACGTTGAACCCGCCGGCGCCGCCGAATCCGTTCGTCGTGGTGCCGTTGCGCTGCTGGCTGCTCGTGCCGATGACGACCTCGTCGCCCGCGTTCAGGCCGGACTTGATCTCGACGAGGGAGCTGGTCATCAGCCCGACCTGGACCGGCTCCGCCTGGGGCGTTCCGTTCACGAGGACGAGCACCGAGTAGTTGCCGTTCGTCCCGCGGATCGCGGCTGCCGGGACCGATAGGACCTGCGGCGCCGAGGCCGTCGTGATCGTGATGTTGGACGTCATCCCGGATCGGAGGGTCTTCGGCGGCGAGGCGACGTCGATCGTCACGGCGTACGAGACGACCGAGCTCGACGACGACGAGGACGCTGCGGTCGGGGCGATGGAGGTGACCTTGCCGGTGAGGTCGGCGCCGATGGAGTCGACGGTCACCGCCGCGTCCTGGCCGAGCTTGATCGACGAGATGTCGCTCTCGACGATGTCGGCGGTGACGTCGTACGTCGCTGCGTCGATCGTGACCGCTGCCCCGCTCGGGGCGTCGGAGCCCTTCGTGATGTTGACCGCGGTCACGACGCCGGCTGCGGGGGCTGTCAGTGCGCCGCGCGCCGCCTGGTCCTGCAGGTCGCGCAGGCTCTGCCTGGCGGTCGCATAGCCGTTCTGGGCGTTGAGGAGAGGGACGTGCGCCTGACGCCGGGCCGTCGTCGTGGTCGCGCTGTCGTACGCGTCCTGCGCCGTGAGGAGCTGGATGCTGGCGGCCTTGAGATCGTTCCTTGCGGCCGTGATCGACTGCTGGAGCTGCGTGTTCGTGGCGCTCGCGAGGACCTCACCGGGGGTCACGGCGTCGCCGACGTTCGCCTTGAGCTCGGCCACGTGCCAGGTGCCGGTCGGCGTCGAGGCGCCGCTGGAGGAGCTCGACGAGCTGGACGAGCTCGCGGCGCCGACCGTGGGTGCGCTGCCGAAGGACAGGCCCCAGCTCGTGGAGGCGGCGACCGAGCCGGTCGCGGCGACGTCGTCCGACACGTCGGCGACGCTGGCCGCCGCGGTGAGATACGTCGTCGCTGCCGAGGTGTTGCGGGGGAGGACACCCGTCCCGACGACCAGAGCGGCTCCGCCGACGACCAGGAGCACGACGATCGCGACGACCTTGAGCTTCATGGGTGGCGACTGCCCTCCGGGATGGCGCCACGAGGGAGGGGCGCAACGACCGGAGGCTGGACCCGGGTGGTGAGAAGTCGCTGAGAAGTCGACGCGATGAGTCCCGCGAAACGCGGCCGGCGGCGGTCAGGAGTGGCGGGCGGCCTCGTAGGCCCGGCGGTACTCGGCGCGAAGCGCGTCGACGAGGGCCCGCCCCTCGTCCGCCTCGGCGGACTCCGGGTCCAGGTCGCCCAGGCGGCGCTCGGCCTCGCGCCACTCCGCGAGCACCACCGAGATGGGCCGCGCCGGCGTCTCCTCGATCGTGAGCGTCGGCGCCGCCGGCTCCGCAGCCTCGACCTGCTCGTTGGCGACCTTGGTCAGCTGGTGCTCGCGGATGCTTCCGACGAGCACGCGTTCGGCGATCGCCTCGATGCGGCCGGCGAGCTCGACGAGCTTGGGATCGCCCGGGTCGAGGTCGCGCTTCTGCTCCTCGAGCGCCGCGAGAACGTCGAGATCGCGCAGGAGCTCGTCCGACGTCTCACGAAGCGACTGGCTGGTCTCCATGGGCGGCCCCTCCCCATCTCACCGAGCCCCCGGCTCAGGGCGGGAGGATACCCCGGCGGCTCGGATGGTGCCCCTCCCGGTCCGACCCCGTGCGAGGAGGCAACGCGGAACCGCTGAGCGGGCGTGACCCGATCAGCGCTCCCCGGCGAGGTACGCCTGCCACAGCTGGCGGGCCGCCACGGCCCGCCACGGTCGCCACGACTCGGCGACCTCACGCTGCTCGACGGTCGACGGCAGACTCGTCAGCCCGCGGGCTCGGCGCATCGCGGCCGCCAGGGCCAGGTCGCCATCGGGCCAGACATCCGGTCGCCGGAGCGCCATGACCAGGTAGATGTCCGCCGTCCAGCGGCCGATCCCCGGCAGCGCCACCAGCGCCGATCGCACGGCAGCGTCGTCTGCACCGGCCAGGCGGTCGGGGTCGAACCGCCCGGCGAGGATCGCGTCGGCCAGCCCGACCACGTAGCGAGCCTTCTGCCGGGTCAGGCCGGCCGCCCGCGCGCCCTCCTCGCCGAGGGCCGCCACGGCGCGGGGCTCCACGGCGCGGGCGGCGGTCCGCAGCCGTCCCAGCGCAGCCGCGCCGGAGGCGAGGGACACCTGCTGCTCGAGGATGATCGCGACGAGCGTCTCAAAGCCGGGCGGACGGCCCCAGAGGGGTGGTGGACCGTGACGCGCGAGGATCCCCGCGAGATCGGCGTCCCGGGCGGCCAGGATCGCCGCGGCCTCGGCGACAAGGGCCTCGTCGAGCACGATCGGGTCGGCGGCGATGTCGACCATCTGTCTCACCCTAACCCGCCGCGACGGCGGTTCGTTGCATGGGCGCGAGGTTGGGTACGCTGTTGGCCATGACGCGACGCGATCTCCCGCGATGACGGAGCAGCCCGCCGAGGCCGGACGGATGCCGGCCATCTACCTCGGTCACGGGGCGCCGCCCCTGCTCGAGGACCCGCTCTGGATGGCCGAGCTCGGCGGCTGGGCCGCCGGCCTGCCGCGTCCGACCGCGATCCTGATCGTCAGCGCCCATTGGCAGACCGCGCCGATGGCGATCAGCGCGACCGAGCCGGTGCCGCTCGTCTACGACTTCTACGGCTTTCCGGAGTCGTACTACCGCCTCCGATATGACGCACCCGGCGCGCCGGAGCTCGCCGCACGCGTCCGCGGCCTGATGCCCGCCCGCGAGCCCGTCCTCGAGCGGCCAAACCGCGGCCTCGACCACGGCGCCTGGGTCCCGCTCAAGGCGATGTACCCGGAAGCGGACATCCCGGTCCTCCAGCTGTCGATGCCCGACCTCGACCCAAAGCGCCTGTTCGACGTCGGGCGGCGGCTGGCGCCGCTCCGCGACGAGGGCGTGCTGATCGTCGGCAGCGGGTTCCTCACCCACGGCCTGCCGTACGTCCACGAGTACTTCTTCGGCAAGCCCGGTGCCCCCCAGTGGTCCGTCGACTTCGACCAGTGGGCGATGGAGGCGCTGAACCGCGGCGACGTCGACACCCTGTTCGACTTCCGCGAGAAGGCGCCCGGCATGCCGTACGCCCACCCGACGGTCGAGCATTTCGCGCCGCTCTTCGTGACGCTCGGAGCGGTCGCCCGGCCCGAGGACCGGCCGGACTACGCGATCGAGGGCTTCGCCTACGGGCTCTCGAAGCGGTCGTTCGAAGCCCGCTGAGCGGGTCGCCGGACATCCCGACCAGCGGCGAGGTCCCGGAGCTCGTCACCGAGCGGCTGTGCCTCCGTGCCTTCCGCGAGGCGGATCGCGAGCCGTTCGCGGCGCTCAACGCCGACCCGGAGGTCATGGAGCACTTTCCCAGCGGGCTCACGCGCGCGGAGAGCGACGCCTTGGTCGACCGGATCGCGCTCCGCTGGGCCGAGGACGGCCACGGCCTCTGGGCCGTCGAGCGGACGGCTGACGGCGCGTTCCTCGGGTTCACCGGGATCGCCAGGCTGGCGTGGCTCCCCGCGCCGGAGATCGGCTGGCGCTTCGCCCGCTTCGCCTGGGGCCAGGGCCACGCGACCGAGGCCGCCCTGGCGGCCCGCGACTGGGCCTTCGCGGGGCGCGGCCTCGACGAGATCGTGTCCGTCACGACGGCCGGCAACGACCGCTCGCAGGCCGTCATGCGGCGGATCGGGATGACCCGCGACCCGGCCGACGACTTCCTCCACCCGAACCTCCCGGACGGGCATCCGCAGCGGTCACACGTTCTGTACCGGCTCGGCCGGGCCGATTGGGAGCGCCTGCCGGAGCGCCAGGGCTCGTAGCGCCGCGTTCCGGCGCGACCCGACGAGGGGCTTTCAGGCTCCTCTCATTCGAGGGCGCGAATCTGCCTCCCAACGGTCCGGGTCGGCCAGGGAGGTCGCCGGACCCCGAGACGCATCCCAGCAGTGATCGCCCGTGCCCACGGGCGCGGAGATCCACGTGACCGAGCCCCGACCGACCGGCCCCGCGCAGCCGGCGCCCGCCTCCCCGCAGCCGGCCCAGACGCCGGCTCCGGCGACCGACGCGATCCCGGCCTGGCCGGCCGCCGCCGCCGCCCCGACCGCGGCAGTTGCCCCGGCCGCCGCGCCGAACTTCCCCGCGGCCCCGTCCGCCGACTCGCCCCGGGCGCCGCGCCCGAGCCGCGACCGGATCGACGACGTGATCGATGCCCGGCAGACCGCCGAGGCGGTCCTCTACGAGATCCGGCGGGTCATCGTCGGCCAGGACGCGATGCTCGAGCGGGTGCTCGTCGCCCTCCTCGCCGGCGGCCATCTCCTCCTCGAGGGTGTCCCCGGCCTCGCCAAGACTCTCACGATCAAGACCCTCGCCGACGTCCTCCATGCCTCGTTCCGCCGGATCCAGTTCACCCCGGACCTCGTCCCCGGCGACCTGATCGGCACCCGCATCTACCGCCCGGACCGCGGCACCTTCGACACCGAGCTCGGCCCGGTGTTCGCCAACTTCCTGCTCGCCGACGAGATCAACCGCGCCCCGGCCAAGGTTCAGAGCGCACTTCTCGAGGTCATGCAGGAGCGGCAGGTCACGATCGGGCACGAGTCGCATCCGGTCCCGCGGCCGTTCCTCGTGATGGCGACCCAGAACCCGATCGAGTCCGAGGGCACCTACCCGCTGCCCGAGGCCCAGGTCGATCGGTTCATGATGAAGGTCGTCGTCGGCTATCCGAACGCCGAGGAGGAGGCCCTCGTCGTCGAGCGGTCCCTCCGCCCGGCCGCTATCCTCCG
>DATBPR010000077.1:0-3494 GCA_036561285.1 Candidatus Limnocylindrales bacterium
GGCCTCGGAGATGTACAGGCCCCGGAACCGGTCCGAGGGATCAGGGTCGTCCTCCCGGCGCCTGGCCACGGCCGCCGCCACCCGGGCGGCGACGATCGCCAGGCGGTCATGGAGGTAGCGCCGGCCCGGCTCGGTCGCGGCGCGCAGCGGCTCGCCGGGCATCGATCGGCCGGGCGCCGATTCGTCGGGCATTCGCATGTCAGGCCTCAGCGCGGCCACCCGCCCGGCCTCAACGGCGGAGCCCATGGACCCGCACGATCCGGCCCGGCTGGTTCTCGGCGCCCGCCTTGCGCGTCTCGTTCGGCGACGGCGGGCTGTCCTTGGCCGCGACCCGCTCGGGACGACGACTACCGCCGGCTTCCTCGTTGCCGAGCGGCGTGACGATGGCCAGCCGGGGCTCCTCGAGGACCGGCGGACCGGCCGGCTGGGCGACGTCGACGACGAACGGTGCGCTCACGATCAGGTCGAGCGACGGCTTCAGCTCGCCACCGAGCGCCGACCAGAGATCGGCGATCGAGCGATCGCTGCCGAGCGGCAGGGCCGTCGTCACGAGCAACGGCAGGGGCTGCTGGGCGAGGGCGCCGGAGCACTCCGCCGGGGCGAGGCGCTCGTGGCGGATGAACGCGCCGAGGAGGCTCGAGAGGAGCCGATGCTCGTCTTCCGGGCGCTGGGTCCAGGCGGTGACCATGTACGAGAGCTTGAACCGGCGCGGCGGCGGACGGCGCTCGGTGACCCGGCCGGCGTCGTCGGTCACGCGCTCCCACTGGACCTCGCGGCGGGCCATGTCCTCGCGGATGTCGTACAGGTACAGGTCGACGGTTGGCCCGTTGCGGCGCGCGACCCAGTCGCGGGTCGGCGCGTCGAAGGCGACCTCGATCGCGGCACCGTCAAGGGCCTCGCGGCGGACGAGGGCAAGCAGCGTCTCGTCGACGTCCTGGATCATCCGGAGGATGTTCCCGTCGCGGGGCCCCGCTCCGCGACCGGCGAACGGGCAGCCATTCGGGCAGACCTGCCCGTCCAGGCGACCAACCGGTCAGCTCGATCCCTGCCCGATCGGGCAGGAGCTGCTGCCCTGATTGCCGCACTTCCGGCCCTTGTCCGGCCCTCGCCCCGGTCCGACGCTCCAACCAGTCGTATGCCACAGCAGCCTGATCAGCGCAGCCTTGGAGGGCGTCCGAATGCCTAGCTACCTGTCGCCCGGCGTGTACGTCGAGGAGGTCGAAGCCGGATCCCGCCCGATCGAAGGCGTGGGCACTGCCGTCGCCGCCTTCGTCGGGCTCGCCGCCCAGGGCCCCGCCAACACGCCGACCCTGGTCACCAACTGGAGCCAGTTCGTCCAGAACTTCGGCGATTTCATGGACGGCTCGTACCTCGCCCACGCCGTCTATGGCTACTTCCTCAACGGCGGCGGCGCGGCATACATCGTCCGGATCGGCGCCGACGGCAACCAGCCGGCCGCCCACCTCGAGCTGGCCGCCGCCGACGAGAAGGGCGCAACGGCCCTCCGCCTGACCGCCCTCGACAGCGGGCCCATCGGCAACGACATCACCGTCGAGGTCAGCGAGCCGTCGCAGCCTGGCGAGGGCATCTTCAAGCTCGTCGTCAGCCGCTCCGGCGCCGACACCGAGACCTACGACAACGTCACCCTCAAGAAGGGCAAGCAGAACGTCGCGACGGCGGTCAAGGCGGCCTCCAAGCTCGTGCGTGTCGAGGAGGCGTCGTCGACGGCCCTCGCCCCGGTCAGCGGCAAGTCGTCGCTCGTCGGCGGTGGCGCCGCGATGGCCGTCCAGATCGCGCCCGACGACTACGCCGGCAACGCCGCCGACCGGACCGGCTTCGCCGGCCTCGAGGCGATCGACGAGGTGACGATGCTGGCGGCGCCCGACGTCATGGCGCTCTACCAGCAGGGCGTCCTCGACCTCGAAGGGCTGCAGGCCATCCAGCTGGCGATGCTCGCCCACTGCGAGCTGATGGGCGACCGGCTGGCCATCCTCGATGCGCCTCCGGGCCTCAATGCCCAGCAGGTCAAGGAATGGCGGATGGACAAGGCCGGCTACGACTCGAAGTACGGCGCCCTGTACTGGCCGTGGATCAAGGTCTTCGATCCGGTCGCCGGCCAGGCCCGCTTCGTCCCGCCGAGCGGCCACATCGCCGGCATCTGGGCGCGCAACGACGACACCCGGGGCGTCTGGAAGGCGCCGGCCAACGAGGTCATCCGGGGTGCGATCTCGCTCGAGCTCCAGCTGACCAAGTCCGAGCAGGACCAGCTCAACCCGGTGGGCATCGACTGCATCCGGGCGTTCCCCGGCCGGGGCATCCGGGTGTGGGGCGCGCGGACGCTGTCCAGCGACCCGGCCTGGCGCTACGTCAACGTCCGCCGGCTCTTCAACTACATCGAGGAGTCGGTGATCGGAGGCACCCAGTGGGTCGTCTTCGAGCCCAACGACATGGCCCTCTGGCAGCGGGTCCGGCGGACGATCAATGCCTTCCTCGTCCGGACCTGGCGTGACGGCGCCCTCTTCGGCGCGACACCCCAGGAGGCCTTCTACGTGAAGTGCGACTCCGAGACGAACCCGTCGGAGGTGATCGACGCCGGCCAGCTCGTCGTCGAGATCGGGATCGCGCCGGTCAAGCCGGCCGAGTTCGTGATCTTCCGGATCGCCCAGTTCTCGGGCGGCACGTCGCTCGCCGAATAGCCAACCCACCGACGGTCTAGCGCAAAGGAGAAGTCCCGATGGTTGCTGGCCTGCCCAGTCTGCCCAATGACGCGATTGCGTCGTATCACTTCGCGGTCGAGATCGACGGCGTGGAGATCGCCCAGTTCTCGGAGCTCAGCGGGATCACCTCGGAGATCGACGTGATCGAGCTCAAGGAGAACATGAAGGACGGCAAGCCGATGATCAAGAAGCTGCCCGGCGCCCGGAAGCCGCCGACGATCACCCTGAAGCGGGCCAAGAACTCGTCGAAGGCGCTCTGGGACTGGCACTACTCGATGTACCAGGGCAAGGTCGCCACGGCGCGCAAGAACGGCTCGATCATCCTCAACGACTACGAGGGTGGCGAGATCACCCGCTACAACTTCACCAACGGCTGGGTCTCGAAGGTCACGATGGGGACCCTCAAGGCCGGCTCGAACGAGGTGCTGATGGAAGAGATCAGCATCGTCTGCGAAGAGCTCGAGCGAGTCTGACGTGAGCCCGGTCGACAGCCCGCCGCGGCCGGTCGACGAGATCCCGGGGCGGGGCGTGCTGCGAACCGAGTTCGCGTTCGTCCTGCCCCGCGGCTTCGTCGACGAGTCGGACACCGTCCACCGTGAGGGCGTCATGCGCCTGGCCACCGCGCGCGACGAGATCCTGCCCCAGCGGGATCCCCGGGTGCGCGAGAACGAGGCGTACCTGACCGTCCTGCTCCTCTCCCGGGTGGTCACCCGGCTGGGCACCCTGTCGTCGATCAACGCCGGCACGATCGAGGGGATGTTCGCGTCCGACCTGGCC
>DATBPR010000078.1:0-4503 GCA_036561285.1 Candidatus Limnocylindrales bacterium
GAAGCGCCGCTCGACCCGGAAGCCGGCCGGCAAGGCCACGGTCGCCGAGCCGGTGTCCGACGCCGGGCCGATCGCGGAGTCCTCCGAGGCACCGGCGCCGAAGCGCCGGACGACCCGGAAGCCCGCGGCCACGGCGAGCACGTCGACCGACACCGCGGAGGCGGCGGCCCCGAAGCCGCGGGCGACGCGCTCGACGGCGAAGGCCAAGGCTGCGCCGGCCCCGGACGGTGACGGCGCCGCGCCCGCCGCCGCGCCGAAGCCGCGGGCGACCCGCAAGAAGGTCGACCCCGCCTGAGCCCCGGCTCCACGGGGAGCGCGGATGATCGCCGATCCACCGGCGGCCGGCCGGTTCCGGACCCGCGGCCACGACCGTGCGGTCGGGGCCGTCCGGGCGATGGTCGCCGGCCATCCGCCTCATGCCCTCCTGATCGGTGGGCCGGGCGGGATCGGCAAGACGACGCTCGCGCTCGACCTGGCCGCGGGCCTGCTCTGCGACGACCCCGATCCGGCCGCCCGGCCGTGTCGGGCCTGCCGCGGTTGCCGGCTGGTCGATCGTGGCATCCACCCCGACGTCCAGCGCCTCGCGCCGGCCGGCCCCGGCGACCAGATCCGGATCGGCACTCGGGAGCATCCCGAGGACGGCACCATCCGGCGGCTCGCGCTCGATCTCTCACTGCTCCCCGTGGAAGGCGGCGCCCGCGTCGCGATCCTCGAGCGAGCGGACCGGATGGGCGACGACGCCCAGACCGCGATCCTGAAGACTCTCGAGGAGCCGCCCGCCGGCGTGACGATCATCCTGTGCGCGGACGACGAGGACCGCCTGATGCCGACGGTCCGGTCGCGGTGCGCCCGCATCCGGCTCGGTCCCGTTGCCGTGCGCGAGATCGAAGCGATCCTCGCGGAGGGCGAGCTCGCCGATCCGCCTCTCGGGGCCCGGCTGGCGCGTCTTTCCGGAGGTCGTCCGGGTCTCGCCCGGTCGCTCGCCCTGGCGCCGGACGCGATCGCCGCGCGCGACGAGATCGCCCGGACGCTCCTCCACCTGATCGGGGCGGGTCCGTCCGACCGGCTGGGGTCCGCCCGGGGCCTGCTCGACCGCGCGGCGGAGCTGGATCGGTCCCTCGAGCGCGCAACGCTCGAAGCGGCGGCCAGCGACGGGTCCGGGACCGGCGCCGCGAGCCGAGGCGGCAAGGGCGGATCCCGAAGATCGGCGCGCGCCGGAGCGGGTCGATCGCCCGCGACGGCCGATGTGACCGAGGCGGTCGCTGGCGAAGACACGGCCGAGTCCGGCGAGGCCGAGGCGACGGCCTCACCCGCGATGTCGGCCTCAGCGGCCCAGCGCCGGAAGGCCGCGGCGACGGTCGTCGGCCTGTGGCGCGAGCTGACGCGGGACCTCGTCGTCGCCCGCCTCGGGGTCGAGCGCGAGGTCCGCGATCCGGGCCTGCTCGACGATCTGCGCGACGCCGCCGCGACCCTCGGCCGCACGACGGACGAGACAGGCCCGCGCGAGCGGACTGCGTTCCCGGGTGGCGCCCCGGGCAGCGATCCCGTTGCAGCCTCCCTCACCGGGTTCCTCGTCCGGCTCGACGCCGCGGGCGAGCTGCTCGAGGCGAACGCCCGCCCCGAGCTGGTCGTGGACACCCTCCTGCTCGCCTGGCCGTTCGCCGCCGTCGACGGCCCATCCCGATGACCGCCGAGCCGGCAGCGGGCGCCATCCGCCTCGAGGCGGTCGTCCGCGGCCGGGTCCAGGGCGTCGGGTTCCGGTACTGGGTCGTCCGGCGGGCCACGGAGCTGCGGCTGTCCGGCTGGGTCGCCAATCAGTTCGACGGCAGCGTCCGCTGCGTTGCGGAGGGATCGCCGGCCGGCCTGGATGCGCTCGAGGACATCCTGCGGCGCGGGCCGACCGGGGCGATCGTCGAGTCGGTCGACCTCGTCCGCATGCCGGCGACCGGGCGGTTCGCCGGCTTCCAGGTTCGCTCCGGCGGTCATCGCGGCGACTGACGTGCGCAGCACCGGTGCGCCGGCGCACCGGCGGTCGATCCCGACAGGACGTTCGGCCTCATGCCCCGGGACCATCCGCGAGTCTCTCCACGCGCCCCACCCGCGATCCTTGCTCGTGATGGAGTCCCGACCGTCCGTCCCCCCGTCCGGCGCGCCCGCCGAATCGACCTCGTCCGTCGCGGAAGAGCTGCCCGACCTGTATCGGGCGATCCTCGAGCGCGTCGCGGTCCTCGAGCGGATCGGCGCGCGCTCCGAAGCGGGCCGGATCCGGGTGGACGCCACCCGGGCCTACTCGAATGCCTGGGACGACGGCGCCCGCCGCGATCTCATGGCCCTCCTCGCCCGCGCGGACCGGAGCGCCGGCACGCCGGCCCGGACCCGCGCCTGGTCCCTCCGCCGCCGGTCGGCCGCCGCTCGCTGACCGCGGCTCGCCCCACTCGCCGGCTCGCGGGATCGCGACCCGACCGCGACGCGAGGCTCCCTCCGCCGGCCGACGCTACGCTGTCGACGTGGCCCTCGACCCCACTCCCGGCAGCCGCCGCACCGGATCGACGATCGCTGCCGTCCTGGACGCCGCCCGGCCGGCCTACGACCGCCTGCTCGAACGGGCCGAGGAGGTCGAGGATGAGTGGTCGTACGTCAACGACCTGGCGGACGCGTGGCGGGCGCGCCTCGACGAGGTCGACGCGGCGCGCGGCGGCGAGCCCGCCGGGCCGGAGCTGATGGCCGCCGTCGACGCCCTCGACCGGGAGGTGGACGCCATCGACGACCCCCATCGCGCGATCGACTGGCTGTCGACATTCCCGCAGCTGCTCCTCGTGGCGCTCGGCGAGCGGCCGTGAGGTTCCAGGACGCCTCGCCGGACGCCCGCGCGATCGTCTACGCCGGCATCCAGGCCGAGCCCCTCGTCGCCCGGGCGGCGGCCCTCCTCGCCGACGCCGGACCGGACCAACGCGTCCTCGCCCGGGCCGCGATGAACGGGATGTCGACCGACGCGACGACGTGGCGGGCGATGGCGCCGACCCTGTTCGGGGAAGCCGCGGCGGGTCGGCCCGGCCCCGATGGCGACCTCGCGAGAAGCGAGGCGATCCTCGCGGTGTCCCTGGAGGTCGCCGAGCGCGGCGAGCAGGTCCGCTCGCAGGTCCGCGGGGCGATCGTCGAGTCGCTGACGGCCATCCTCGCCGGGCGACGACGAGGCGCGGCCGGCACTGGGGCGATCCGACGCGAGCGGCGGATCCTGTTCGACGGCGTCCGGGCCGAGATCCATCCATACGACGTGACCGTCGAGACGACGGGCGCGGCAGAGGCGATCGACTGCAAGTGGGGCGCGCGCGGGATCAGCGCCGACGTCCTGCACCAGCTCGACGACGCGCGCTCGCACGCTGCCGACGAGGACGTCGACCTGGCCGTGACCCTCGTCGTCTTCGACGCCAGCCGCTCCTGTGAGGTCCGTCTCGCCCGGGAGACGGCGCCGCGCTCGGCTACCCGGTTCGTCACGATCGAGACGTTGGAGAACCTGGGCGAGGATCCGGTGGCGGCGGCAGGGCGATGACCACCGCACACGCCGGGCCGCGGACCGGGCCGTCCTTCCACGAGACCGCCTATCGCGTCCGATTCGACGAGGCCGGCCCGGACGGGGTGCTCCGGACGTCCGGCCTGATGCGCTACGCCCAGGACCTCGCCTGGCTCCATTCGACCGCCCTCGGGTTCGGGCGCGAGTGGTACGCGGAACGCGGGCTCACCTGGCTCGTCCGGGCGGCGGAGCTCGTCGTCCTGGCCGGGGCTCCGATGGGCACGGACGTCCGCGCCCGGACGCAGGTCGTCGGGATGCGCCGCGTGTTCGCTCGTCGGCGCGGGACGTTCCATCTCGCCGACGGCACGCTCGCCGGCTGGGTCCACACCGACTGGGTGTTGATCGATGCCCGCGGCGCCCTCACCCGGATCCCGGCGATCTTCAGCGAGATGTTCGGCGCGAGCGAGGCCGCCGGCTCGGTCGGCCGGGTGCCGTTGGCGCCGACGCCCGAGGGTGCGACCCGGCAGGGCCTGACCGTTCGCCCGCACGAGCTGGACCCGATGGCCCACGCGAACAACGCGATCTATCTCGACTGGATGGAGGAGGCGATCGGCGCCGCGGGCGGGCTCGAGGCCGTCGCGGCCATTCCGCGTCGGTATCGTCTGGAGTACGCGCTTGCCGCGGCCGGCGGCGACGAGCTGGAATCGGCGGCCTGGCCGACCGATGGGAGCTGGAGCTACCGGCTCATCCAGCCATCGGCCGGGAGTGACATCTTTCGGGCCACCCTCCATCCGGGCGATCCCGGAGCGACGATCGAGGAGGACGGATGACGCGGATCGTGCTCCACGGCGGGCGGGTGTTCGATGGCTCGGGCGCGGATCCCTCGCCCGGCGACGTCGCGATCGAGGACGGCCGGATCGCCGACGTCGGGAGCGGCCTGGACGGCGACCAGGCGGTCGACGTCACGGGCAGGACGATCCTGCCGGGCTTCT
>DATBPR010000079.1:0-5849 GCA_036561285.1 Candidatus Limnocylindrales bacterium
ACCTCCAGGCCCTTGTTCGCGAGCGTCGCCGAGTCGATCGTGATCTTCGCCCCCATCGACCACGTCGGGTGGCGGAGCGCCTGGTCGGGGGTCACCGTGGACAGGTCCGCCGGGCCGTCGAGGAACGGCCCGCCCGAGGCGGTCAGGATCAGGGCCGCCACCCGGCGCATCGGCTCGCCGACGAGGCATTGCCAGATCGCGGAGTGCTCGCTGTCGATCGGCCGGAGCCACGCCAGCGGGCTCGCGAACGGGTCGTCCGGGCGCGACGACGCGACCTCGCCCGCAAGACGGCGGGCCTGCGGCATCACGAGATGGCCGCCCGCGACGAGCGTCTCCTTGTTGGCGGTGGCGACGATTTTCCCGGCCGCGAGCGCCGCAAGGACCGGCCGGAGGCTGACGATCCCGCCGGTCGCGACGAGGACGAGGTCGACATCCGCACGCGATGCCAGCTCGACGAGCGGGTCGGTCCCCTCCCCCGTGACCCGGCGCGTGCCTGCGGGCAGCTCGACGGGGTCCGCCGACGCCAGGGCGACGACGGCCGGCCGGAAGCGGGCGGCCTGCGCGGCGAGGTCCGCCGCCCGCCCGCCGGCGGCGAGGGCGACAACCTCGAAGGCGTCCGGGTGGCGCCCGAGGACGTCGAGCGCCTGGGTCCCGATCGAGCCGGTCGAGCCGAGAACCGCGACGCGCCGGCGGCCCCCGTCAGCGATATGCGGCGAGGACATAGAGGAGCACGACGGGCGCCGCGAACAGGAACGAGTCGACCCGGTCGAGGACGCCGCCGTGACCGGGGATCAGGTTGCTCGAGTCCTTCGCGCCAGCCGCCCGCTTCAGCATCGATTCGGCGAGGTCACCGGCCTGTGCCGCGAGGGCAACGATCGGCCCGAGGATCAGGGCCCCGACCGGGTTCTGGCCGAGGCCGGCGAGAACCAGGCCGACCACGACCGTCGACGCGACGATCCCCCCGATCAGGCCCGCGTAGGTCTTCGAGGCCGAGATGTGGGTCAGGAACTTCCGCCGCCCGAACCGCTTGCCGACGAAGTAGGCCCCGGTGTCGTAGGCCCAGACCGAGAAGACGAGGAGGACGATCCAGCCCTGCTCGGGCGTGAACCACGACAGGGGGGAGCCGGCGGGGATCACCGGGGCGGCCTCGCCGAGCCGGAGGATGTAGCCGAGGAACGAGGCGTAGACCGCGCCGAACACGGTCGCGAACCAGGTCGGCAGGCCGACGCGGGGATCCTGCCGCGTGAATGCCCCGACCGCCGCGAGCACGAAGCCGACCGCGAGCAGGACTCCGCCGTTCGGGTCGATCAGCGGCGCGGCCGCCGAGTCGAGGACGAGCCCGACCGTGAAGGCGATCCCGAACCAGGCGAGGCTCGGGTAGCCGGCGCCGGCGAGCAGCTGGAAGACCTCCCGGGCCGCGAGGGCCGCGGCGACCACGATCACGATCGTGATCCACGGCCGGCCGAGGAGGAGGGCGATCACGAGCGGCGGGATGAGGATGGCGGCGCTGATCGCGCGCTGACGGAGCATCAGGACCTCGTCTGGGGATCGGGGTTCGGTGCGGGGATCAACGTCCGAAGCGGCGGGCGCGACTGGCGAACTCCAGCAGCGCGGCGTCGAGCGCGTCGGCGCCGAAGTCCGGCCACAGGACCTCGGTCGTGTAGAGCTCGGCGTAGGCCGCCTGCCAGATCAGGAAGTTGGAGAGCCGCTGCTCTCCGCCGGTCCGGATCACGAGATCCGGGTCCGGGAGGCCGGCCGTGTAGAGCGCGTCCGCGATCGTGGTCTCGTCGATGGTGGCGGGATCCGCGCCGCTGGCGGCGATCCGCCGGAACGCGTCGACCAGTTCGGTCCGCCCGGCGTAGTTGAACGCCACGTTGAGCAGCAGACGGCTGCCGGCCGCGGTCTCCTCGAGCGCGTCATCGATCGAGCGCCGCGTGTCGTCCGGCAGCTCCTCCAGCCGGCCGAGCAGGCGGATCCGGACGCCCTGGGACTTCAGCTCGGGCGTCTCGCTGCGGATCGCCTGTTCGAGAAGAGCGAAGAGGCTGCGGACCTCGTCGTCCGAGCGGGCCCAGTTCTCGCGGCTGAAGGCGTAGACCGTCACGACGGGGAGGCCGCGACGGACCGCGTGGCGGAGGAGGGTCCGGATCGCCTCGACCCCGGCGGCGTGGCCCTCGACCTCCGGCAGGCCGCGCTGGCGGGCCCAGCGTCGGTTGCCGTCCATGATGATCGCGACGTGGCGCGGGAGGTCGGACTCGGGCAGGAGCCGCTCGGGCGCGGGCTCGGGCGCAAGCGCGGGGTCGCCGACGGCCTCGGCGCTCGGCTTCTGCGCCGTCGGCGGCGCATCGGTCGGGCGAGCGAGGGGCGGTCCGGCCACTAGACCTCCATGACCTCCTGTTCCTTGGTGGCGCCGAGGCGGTCGACCTCGCCGATCCATCGATCGGTCGTCTTCTGGAGCTGATCGAGCTGGCGATGGGACTCGTCGGTCCCGACGTCGCCGTCCCGCTCCTCCTTCTTGAGGTCGTCCGCGGCCTCGCGGCGGAGGTTCCGGATCTCGACCCGGGCATCCTCCATCCGCTTGTGGACGCTCTTCACGAGGTCCTTGCGACGTTCCTCGGTCAACGGCGGGATGTTCAGCCGGACGACGGTGCCGTCGACGTTCGGGACGAGCCCGAGCTCGCTCTTCTGGATCGCCTTCTCGATCGCCCCGAGAACCGCCCGGTCCCAGGGCTGGATGACGATCTGGTGCGCTTCGGGGACGCTGATCCCGGCGAGCTGGTTGAGCGGCGTCTGCGTCCCGTAGTAGTCCACGGTCAGCCGCTCGACGAGGGCCGTTGACGCGCGGCCCGTGCGGAACGCCTGGAAGTCGCGCTCCATCGCGTCGACGGCGCGGCCCATCCGCTGGTCGGCGGACGTGATGGTCTCGCTGCTCATCGGCTGCCTCCGACGGCGCCCGCGGCGCCGGAGATGCGGGTCCCGACCGGCTCGCCGACGGCGACCCGCGTGATGTTGTCGGGCTGGTTCAGGTCGAAGACGACGATCGGCAGATCGTTCTCCATGCAGAGCGACACGGCCGTCGCGTCGAGCACCTTGAGCTGGTCACGGAGCAGGTCCGCGTATTCGAGCTCAGCGTAGCGCCGGGCGCCCGGATTGGTGAGCGGGTCGGCATCGTAGACGCCGTCGACCTTGGTCGCCTTCAGGAGGACCTCGGCGCCGATCTCGACCGCGCGCAGGGCGGCGGCGGTGTCGGTCGTGAAGTAGGGGTTGCCGGTGCCGGCCACGAAGAGGGCGACACGGCCCTTCTCGAGGTGGCGGACGGCTCGCCGCCGGATATAGGGCTCGGCCACCTCGTTCATGGCGATCGCGCTCATCACCCGGGTCTGGACGCCGGCCCGCTCGAGCGCATCCTGGAGGGCCAGGCCGTTCATCACGGTCGCGAGCATCCCGATGTAGTCGCCGGTCGCCCGGTCCATGCCGCTGGCGGCGGCCGCGAGGCCGCGGAAGATGTTGCCGCCACCAACGACGATCCCGACCTGGACGCCGAGACGATGGACCTCGGCGACCTGGCGGGCGATGAACGCGCAGAACGCCGGGTCGACGCCGTAGGACCGATCGCCGAGGAGGGCCTCGCCCGACAGCTTCAGCAGGATCCGGCGGTAGCGAACGCCACCGGCGCCGACATCGCCGATCGCCGGCCGGGCGTCGCTCACAGGTCCTCCCCGAGGGCGTAGCGGGTGAACCTCCGCACGCGGATGTTCTCGCCGATCGTCGCGATCTTCTCGTTGATCAGGTCGCGGACCGAGCGCTCCTCGTCGCGGAAGGGCTGGTCGAGGAGGCAGACCTGCGAGTACCACTTCTTCAGCTGGCCCTCGACGATCTGCTCGCGGATGTTCTCCGGCTTCTTCTGGACGGACTCGTCCTGGAGCAGCTCCGCCTTCCTGGCCTCGAGATCCGCGGCCGGGATCGCGTCCACGTCGACGTAGAGCGGGCTCAGGCCCGCCACCTGGACGGCGAGGTCGCGAACGAGCTTCTGGAACTCGTCGGTCCGGGCGACGAAGTCCGTCTCGCAGTTGACCTCGATCAACACGCCGACCTTGCCGCCGGTGTGGATGTAGCTCGAGACGAGGCCGTCGCGAGCCTCGCGGCTCGACTTCTTCGCGGCGGCGGCGAGCCCGCGCTCGCGCAGGATCGCGATCGCCCCGTCGAGGTCGCCATTGGCCTCGACGAGCGCGTTCTTGCAGTCCATGAAGCCGGCGCCGGTGCGCTCGCGCAGCTCCTTGACGCTCGCGGCAGAGATGTCCGCCATGTCGTTCGGGTTCTCCTGTGTCGGTTCGCGGCCCGGCTGGGGCCGCGGCTGGGGCGTGGTTCGGTTGGGCCTGGTTGGGCAGGCGCCCGCGGGACCGGGCGCGGAGGGGTCAGCCGGCGGCCGACTCCTCCTTCTCGGCTGCTTCGCGGGCGAGCTCGGCCGCGATCTCCTCGGGAGTCGCCTCGGCCGCGGGCGGGGCGGCGTCGACGGCGGCCGCGGCCGAGCGGGCGCCCGGCAGCAGGTCGTCCTCGTCCGCATCCGGCTCGAAGGTCAGGGCCGCGCCACCGGCGAGGGCCGCGACGAGCTCGTCGGAGGCCGACTCGTCGTACTCCGGCTCGGCGGTCATCGCGACCTCCGGCTCCGGCTCGACGACGCGCGACGCGCGCTCCTGCTGGCCCTCGATGCAGGCGTCCGCGACGAGCTGGCAGAGCAGCCGGATCGAACGGATCGCGTCGTCGTTGGCCGGGATGATGTGATCGATCTCGTCGGGGTCGACGTTCGTGTCGCCCGTCGCCACGACCGGGACCTCGAGCTTGTTCGCCTCGACGACCGCGATCCGCTCGCGGTGCGGGTCGATGACGAAGACCGCGCCCGGGACGCGCTTCATCTTGCGCATGCCGCCGACGGTCAGGTTGAGCTTGGTCATCTCGTCGGTGAGCTTGGCGGCTTCCTTCTTGGTCATCCGCTCGAAGTCGCCGGCCTGCTGCCGGGCCTCGAGCTGCTCGAGCAGGGCGATCCGCTTCTTGATCGTGGAGAAGTTGGTCAGCATGCCGCCGAGCCAGCGCTTGTTCACGAACGGCTGGCCGGCGCGGACCGCCTCCTGGGCGATCGGCTCCTGGGCCTGCTTCTTCGTTCCGACGAAGAGGACGTACTCGCCGCGGGCAACCGTCTCGCGGACGAACTCGAGGGACGAGTCGAGGTGCTTAACGGTCTGGGCGAGATCGATGATGTGGATCCCGTTGCGCTCCGCGAAGATGTAGGGGCGCATCTTGGGGTTCCAGCGGCGGGTCTGGTGACCGAAGTGGACACCGGCTTCGAGCAGCTGCCGCATCGAGACGGACGGCACGGGGCGAGACCTCCTGTCGGTTTCGTTCCTCCGCGGACCTCGTCGCCGGGTTTCCGTCCGCCACGCCTGATCGGTGGTCGGCCGGCACCGTCCCGGTCGGAACGGTCCGCGTGTGATCTCCGAACGCCGCTTCGACGCCGGGTGATTTGCCTCGGGTGGCCCCGCGGCGCGCCGGAGTGTAGCACGGGGTCCCGAAGCGGCCGGTTCGTGCGTCGGTCATGCCAGGCGGTGCCGGGCCCTCAGTCCGCCCGACCTCGTCGAATGCACGCCCGGGGAACGTTGGATCGGCTCGGAGCCTGCTCGGCAGGAGCACCGAGATCGTCCACGCACGGATCCCGGCCAGCGCGGGCCTTCCTCCGAACCCGAAGGCGTTCGATTCTGGGCCAACGTTCCTCCGGTGGGCATCCGACCAGATCGGGCCTCGAACCCGGTCAACCAGTCATCCACGGACTGCTGGGCCAGGGTCCCTGGGCCCCGACC
>DATBPR010000080.1:0-6961 GCA_036561285.1 Candidatus Limnocylindrales bacterium
GCGGCGAGCAACGAGCTCGAGCTCGCCTGTTGCGCGGAGTCGGCCTGCTGCTAGGGCGCCCTCCGGGTCATCCGGCCTTGCTCCGTCTGGTTCGATGAGCTTCCCACCCGCGATCGGTCTGGTTGGACATCGACGCACGGAGGAGCCGCGACATGGACACGAAGAACCTCGCCGATCTCTACCACCTCGAGCCGATCCCCTGGTCGAGGGCGCTCGAGGCCCTCGAGTCGTTCGGCGGACCGGAGCAGCGCGCCTTCCTGGCCACGACGCGGCCGGACGGCCGGCCGCACCTCGCGGGGGTGGGCGCGCTGTGGGACGAAGGCAAGGTCTACGTCGTGAGCGGCGCGGGGACGCGCAAGAGCCGGAACCTGGCCGGGAACCCGGCCTGCGCCGTCTCGATGTCGCTCGACGAGATGGACCTCGTGATCGAGGGCCGCGCGGCGCGCGTGACGGACGACGAGACGCTCCAGCGGCTGGCGAAGCGCTACCGTGAGGGCGGCTGGCCGGCCCGCGTCGAGAACGGCGCCTTCACCTACGACTACAGCGCGCCGAGTGCCGGGCCGCCGCCGTGGGACCTGTACGAGATCACGCCGACCACGATCTTCGGCGTGATGGCCGCGGAGCCCGGCGGCGCCACGCGCTGGCGCTTCGAGGACTGACGGGGTCAGACCAGGTCGAGCCGGGGGCCGCTCGGCTGGGCAGGGCCTCCCGCCTCGAGGAGCGCGGCCCGGACGCGGGCGCTGACGATCGGCGCCTCGGACGAGGCGAGCGTGTCGGGCGTCAGGTAGAACGCGTCGGGGCCGTCCGGCAGCACGAGGACCCGGGGATCGCCGTCCCACAGCCGTCCGCGGATCGCGGCCGCCGAGGCGCCGGCGCCGCCCTCGTCGACCGCGACCCGGAGCCGCGGCACGGGCTGCCCCGCCTCGTTGGTGGCGCGCCGCTCGACCTGGAGGCCGGGCACCCCTCCGAGGTCCCGTGCCCATGTCTCGACGACCGCGGTCCATTCCCGGGCCTGGGCAGCGTGGTCGGCGGCCACGTAGAGCTCGACCGCCCGCACCAGCCCGGCGATCTCCTCCTTGCCGACCTTCATCGGCCGGGCCAGCCGCTCCCAGGGTGAGCCGTTGGCCCGGACGGCCTCGATGAAGTCGGACCTTCCGAGCAGCAGGCCGCTCGCCTGCGGCCCGCGCAGCGCCTTGCCACCGCTGAAGGCGACGGCGTCCGCGCCGAGGTCACGGGTGAACACCCGCAGGTTCGAGGGTGGCGGGAGCTGCGCCGCCGCGTCGACGAGCACGGGCACGCCGCGGGCATGGGCGATCCGGACCGTGGTCGGCAGGTCAAGGGCGCCCGGCGGCAGGTGGCTCCCGGCGACCCACAGGACGATCGCCGTCCGGTCGGTCAGCGCCGCCTCGAGCTCATCCTCCCGGGTTCCCTCGAGGCTGCCGATCTCCACGAGCCTCCCGCCCGCGAGCTCGGCGGCCCGCACGTACGGGATGTGATGCGACGCATGGATCACGACCTCGACGGGCAGGCCGTCCCCCCCGGGCATCCGGGCGATCGCCGCCGGGTCGCCACGCGTGATCGCGCCGAGTGTCCCGAGCATCAGCGCGGCCGCGCAGCTCGAGGTGACGTAGGCGGCCTCGTTCCCGGTGAGGGCCGCGAGACGGGCGCCGGCCGCGGCCTGGAGCTCGCGCATGTCGACGTACGCGCCGGCGGCGCTCCGCATCGCCGCGAGGACCTCGTCCGGCATCCGCGAGCCGCCGACGACGGTGAGCGTCGTGGCGGCGTTGATGACGGTCCGGACGCCCAGCTCGTCGTAGATCGTCATCGCGGGCTCAGGCGGCCCCGAGCGCCTCCTGGATCTGGGCGAGGACCTGGGCCTCGATCGCGGACGTGCCGCCGCCCTTTGCCTCGGCGACGGCCGTCGAGACGCCGGTGACGAGGTCCCGATACGCGCCGACCTCGTCCGGCGCCTTGCCCTGCAGGAGCGCGACCGAGGCGCGGATCGCCTCCATCGTGTCGGCGTGCATCTGGGCCGGCGACGTCGTCAGACCGAACCCGGTGCTGTGGGTCTTCGCGAGTTCGCGGACGAGGCCGCTCGCCGCGGCGGCCTGCTGGCCCGCCAGGTACTTCGTCATCGCGCCGACCTCGCCGAACGTATCGGTGAAGTCGCGGTCGCTCAGCGAGACGAGCATCGCGCTGCCGGTCATCCCCTTCTGGAGGCCGGCCCACTCGGCGTCGGTGAAGTCCTGTCGGGTCGCCATCGCGTTCCTCCGGGTGATCTCTGGGTGTCCGGCCGAGTATCGCCGACCGGGCCGGACGGGGCAGGCGAAGGAGCGGGGTCAGGTGCCCCAGCGGATCCGGATGTCGCGCTCGATCCCGGGCAGCGGCAGACTGGCAGCCTCGGTCTCGACCTGTTCGCGATCGGCCGCGGACAGCGGCCCCCAGGCGTCGATGTCGACGACGGCGTTCGCCCGACGCCACGTCCCGCGGGCCTCGCCGTCGACGAGGAGCGCCCCCGGCCAGACGCGTGGCGTCCAGAGCCTGGCCCGAAGATGAGCGTCCGGGACGAGCAGCTCGCGGTCTGCGCCCTGGAGGAGGAACCAGGTGTCGCCGCTCGGCAGGAGGCGGACGGCCGACGGTTGCGTCGCCGGCGCTGCCCGGAACGACGACTCGTCGCTCGCGAGGATCCAGTGATCGCCGATCGGGGTCCCGACCGGCGCCAGCTCGCCGCCGAGCGCGTCGACGATCCGGGTCGCGCGAGCCGGCCTGATCCCGGCCCAGTCGCCGAACGCCTCCGCCGTCCCCGGTCCGAGGACGTGCAGGTAGCGCCGCGCCAGCTCGAGACGTGCGTCCTCCACGCTCATCTCCGGAGCGGGCACCGTCCGGATCAGCGGACGCCCGGCGCCCTCCCAGCGGATCAGGATTCGGCCCGTCGTCGTCCCGTAGCGCAGGCTGTTCGGGTGGACGCCCATGCCGTGGCCGGCCTCGGCGTAGCTCATCGTCCGGCCGGCCAGGTAGCGCTCGAGATCGTCGGCGACCGAGACCGCGAACGCGACCTTCGCCGGCTCGTCCGGCATCCGTCCGAGCGTGAAGACCGCGCGATCCTCGGCCGCGATGACATAGGTGCTGAACCGCGGCCCCCAGACCTGGACGAGCGCCGGGTCCTCCCACGCGTCCGGTCGCGTCCCCGAGACGCGGGCGTGGATCGAGAGGAGCGCGCCGCGCGGCATGCTGTCGGACAGACCGGCCCATGCTGCCCGGCGGAGGGATGCCGCACCGGGCGGCAGGCGGTGGGCCAGGTCGGAGACGCGCAGCCGGTGAGCGAGGATCTGGGCGCGGCTGAGCTCGACTCGAGGGCGTCCGGCAGCCATGGACCTCAGTCCCAGAGGTCGATCATCGGCAGGCCCGCCGGGCCGAGCGTCTCGTTGAGCTCGGCGCAGTGCCAGACGTCATGGCTGAACACCCGCTGGATCACCGCACCGCGAGGATGGACCCACGAGTCGTCCCACTCGGGGCGGCGGATCACCTCCTCGAGCGAGTCGATCGTCCATCGGTCGAGGCAGCCCGCGACGATCCGGAACGTCGTATCGAGCGCCTCGACGAGGTCGCCGGCGCTCAGGACGTGTTCGAGGTCGTCGTCGCCCGGGCAGTCGGACGCGGCGTTCGTGAACCGGGTCGTCTCCGCGCCGGGCTCGCCGGCGAAGTCACACAGCCAGAAGACCCGCTGACAGGCCGCATGCCCGATCGTCGCCCAGATCGGCCAGCGCTCCGGCGTGGGCCGGAGCGCCAGCTGCTCGGGTGTCAGGCCTGCGACGACGTCCCGCAGGCGGGCGTTGTACGCGGGCCAGCTGCTGAACGCGGGCCGGATGATCGAGCCGGTCATGCGACGAGGCTACCGATCGGCGCGGCCGCCGGCCGATTCGGTTGGCGGCGCCGTCGGGCGCTCAGGCCGCGGTCTCGTCCTCGGTCGGGCCCGTCGGGTCGCCGATCTCGATCGGGTTGTTGACCGGGTCCGCGCTCCACTCGAACCAGCCGCCGTCGTACACGCCCGCCCGCGGGAAGCCCATCAGCGTCGCGTAGAGCCACGTCTCGCTCGCCCGCCAGCCCGTGCCGCAATAGAACGCGAGCCGCTTGTCCGGCGTGATCCCGTTCTCGGCCCAGTTCGCGACGATCTCGGGGTAGGGCCGCATGGTGTTCTCGACCGTCCGGTAGTGCTGCATGTGGTAGGCGTCGGTCCCGCAGTTGCCCCAGACGTCGCCGCTGATCCGCCCGGCCGGGCCGATGTAGTTGTAGCCGCTCACGGCGCCGACGTGCTCCCGCCAGGTCCGGACGCTGACGAGGGCCGCGCCCTCGGGATCAGCGATGATCGCCTTCGCCTCGTCGAGGTCGACGATGAGCTCCGGCCGCTGCGGGATCGCGGCCCCGAACGCCGCGACGGGCGCGGGTTCGTGCGCGATCGTGTCGAGCGGGTTGCCCTCGCGGACCCAGCGGTCGTATCCGCCGTCGAGGACCCGGACGTCGCGAACGCCCGCGTACGTGAGGATCAGGTCCGCGCGCGTGGCGGCGATCTGGCCGGCCCGCCGGCCCGGCCACTTCTCGTTCGCGTCGCCCTCCGTGTCCCGGCCGTAGAGGATCACGGTGGTGTCGGCCGTGATGCCGAGCGACCGGACAGCCTCGTCGAGCTCCGCCGGCGAGCGGCGGTTCCAGTCGGCCGGGTCCTCCAGCCAGTTCGTGTCCAGGTAGAGGGCGCCGGGCAGGTGGCCTTCCGCGTACTCCTCGGGCACGCCGAAGTTCACGTGGAAGAGGAGCGCGCGACCCTCGGGCGCCGCCTCCGGGCGCTCGCCGTCGAGGACCGCCCGGAGCCACGCGGGGTGGACCAGCTGGCGGTAGCCGGGCAGCGACTCGGTCGGCCGGTCCGGATCGTCCAGCCAGGCGGACCAGCCGCCGGTGAGCTCCCGCACCCCGTCGAAGCCGTCCGCGCGCAGCCGCGCGGCGACGCGGTTCGTGTCCTCCACGGAGGCGCCGTAGACGACGATCGGCCGGTCCGCGCGCACACCGTTCGCGGCGAGCCGCTCGACGACCTCGCCACGCTCGAGCGACTCGAGCCAGGTGGCCGGGAAGGCCGCGGCACCCGGGACGTGGCCGCCGGGCACGCCGTCCACGGTCCAGCCGTTGTAAGCGATCAGCGGGCGGACGTCGATGACGGCGAGACCGCCCTCGGCGAGCGCCGTTCGGAGCTCGTCGGGCGAGATGGCCCGATGCGGCCCGGCTTGTGCGAGGTCCGGACCGGGATCGGTGATCGGGGAGATGGTCATGACTTGCCCTCGGAATCGTTCACGGAAGAGGATCGGGACGGTGACCGGGCCCTCTGACGGGCAGGGCCGGTGGAGCGTCGGCGCGGCTCAGGCCGCGCGGCAGATCAGCGCTCGCCCTGCTCGGCAGAGCGGCGACAGGAGCACCGGTGAACGATCGGGGTCCACATCGAGAGCCGCATTCTGACTGCTCCGGCTCCCGCATGGCAAGAACCGCCAGGCCACCCGGATGGTTGCGATCCGGGTCCGGTCGATCCGATCGCGGTCACCGGCGGCGGGCGACGAGCTCCGCGACCCACGCCGCGAGCCGGGGCAGATGCTCCCCGTAGTGGTCCGCGGCGGCCTTGCGGATCCACCAGGCCGCTTCGTCGGTGGGCGTCCGCAGGCCGTACCACTCCGCGAGCATCCGGGTCCGCGCCGCGTTGGCCTGGACCCACGCGACCTCCCACGGCTGCCCGTCCATCGCCTCGAGCAGGGCCGCGTTCAGCGCGTCGATGTCGACGTCGTGGCCCTCGTACGTGCCCGCGGCCATCTTGACGAGCTGGACCTGGGCCTCGGCCAGCCACGTCCCGAGATGCGCGACGACGTCGCGGACCGTCCACACGGGATCCGCGTAGTAGCCGGGCTCGACGCACTCGTCCGGGGTCAGCCGCCGGACGAGGTCCGCGACGACGTACCAGCCGCGACGTTCCGCCTCGATCTCGGCCGCGTACGGGTGGTCCGGCGGGGGTCCGTCGGCGTCGCGCGGCGCGTTCGTGCTCATGGCGGGGCAGCATACCCGCCGTCCGTCCCGCGGACGTCGATCGTCGTGCGCGCACCCACGACGATCGGCGGGAGGCGCTGCTAGCCTGCGGCCAGCCGGCCTGGGGTCACGAGAGCCGGCCCGAGCGGCAGGTGAGCATGGCGACGGACGCGGCGGTCGGCCCGGAGATCGCGGCGGAGGGCGGCTTCAACTCGCGCCTCGCGCTGCTGCTCTCGGCGGCGATGTTCGTGCTCGTCGTGGACACGTCGCTGATGAACGTGTCGATCTCGGCGGTGGTCCGGGACCTCAACACGACCGCGAGCGGCGTCCAGTCGGCCATTGCGCTCGAGGCGCTGGTGTCCGCCGCGTTCATCCTCATGAGCAGCAAGATCGGCGACCTGATCGGGCGGAAGCGGGCGTACATCCTGGGCCTGCTCGGATACGCGGTCGGGGCGCTGGCGATGACCCTGGCGCAGGACCTCCGCGCGATCATCATCTTCTGGGCGATCGTCGGCGGGCTCGGCGCATCGCTCCTGCTGCCCGCGATGCAGTCCCTGATCCACGGCAACTTCGAGGGCGCAGCGCAGAAGCGGGTCTACGCGATGGTCGGCGCGGCCTCCGGGGTCGCGGCGGCGATCGGGCCGCTCCTCGGCGGGTTCATCACGACGTTCCTGTCGTGGCGCGTCGGGTTCCTCGGCGAGCTGGTCATCATCGTCATCGTCCTGTCCGGGATGGGCATGGTGAAGGAGGTCGCCTACACGGGCGAGAAGGGGATCGACTACGTCGGCGCCCTCTTCTCGATCCTCGGCATGGGCGGCCTCGTCCTCGGCATTCTCGTCTGGGAAGAGGGAGGAGGCGCCGTCGGCGCGCTGCTCGCGATCGGCGCGATCTCCCTCGCGGCCTTCGC
>DATBPR010000081.1:0-2513 GCA_036561285.1 Candidatus Limnocylindrales bacterium
AGAGGGCGTAGCTCTGGAAGACCATCGCGATGTCGCGATCCTTCGGAGGGACGTCGTTGACGATCCGGTCGCCGATCTTCAGGTCGCCCGAGGTGATCTCCTCGAGACCGGCGATCATCCGGAGGCTGGTCGTCTTGCCGCAGCCCGAAGGGCCGACCAGGACCATGAACTCGCCGTCGTTGATGGCGAGGTTGAGGTCGTCGACGGCGAGGACCTCGCCGTACTTCTTCGTGACATGCTCGAACGTCACGGTCGCCATGCGCGCACCTCACTCCACCGGGGCATCGCGGGTCCCTGCATCCAGCCGCCATTCAGCGTCGTGGACGGACCCCGTACGAGGAGCCGGCTCGAGTCGGTCGACTCTAACACTTGCGGCTGTCGCGCAGGAACGACGCTGGACTGCGTTGCCTCCTGCGGTGCCCGCTCACGGGCCTTGAAGCCCGCTCGCTCCGCTCCTCGGCGGCGCCTTGCCAGCGCCGCCCCTGCGCGACGAACGCAGTCTCGGCCGACGAGCGGGGTCGCGGGCGACGAGCGGGGTCGCGGCCGATCTGCCGGGGCACCGCCGGGCGTGCGGGCCGTCAGCCGGCCACGCGGTCGCGCCAGATCGAGTCGCTGCCGAAGTTCGGGACCCACAGGGAGCCGAAGCCGACGGTCGGCCAGCCGCCGCCGCCCGCCCGGTCGGCGGGGTAGGTCCCGGTGACCGTGCCCGTCTCCGGATCGACCCGCGCGATGGTGTCGTCGGTCAGCCGGACCCACACGCTGCCGAGCCCGGTTGCCGGCCAGATGTCGTACAGCTGACTCAGACCGGCGAACCCCGAGAGGTTGAAGGTCCTGGACGCTCCGGTCTTCGGATCGATCCGGACGAGCCGGCCGTCGCCGTCGCCCTTGATCCAGATGTAGCCGAGGTCGGCGGTCATCGTTGCGTACAGCCCCGGGTTCGGCACGGTCAGCCGGCTGACCACCTGCCCGGTCGCCGGGTCGACCTTCGCGAGGCCGCCCTCCCACACCCCGGTCGAACCGTCTGCGGCGCCGGCCCAGATCCACCCACCGGCGCTGACGACCCACGAGATGGGTGCCGCGGGCAGGACGTCGTAGGTCGCCAGGGTCTTGTACGTCGTTGGATCGATCTTCGCGAGCTTGTTCGAGCTGTCCGGGATCCAGAGCGCGTCACTGGTGAAGGCCTCCGACCCACCGAACGCATCGAAGCTGCCGACGACCTGATTCGTTACGGCGTCGACGGCGATCGTCTTGGTGCTCGAGGCGCACGGACCGAGCCACACCTGTCCGAACCCGATCTCGGGCTCACCGCACGATTCCTGGCCGACGTCGATCGTCGCGATCACGGTGTCGGTGGTCGGATCGATCCGGTAGAGCTCCGTCCCACGATGCGTTTCCACCCAGACGGAGCCGAATCCCGTCGTGGCCACGGACGGCGCGAGACCCCCGACGCCGAGAGGGATCGACGCGAGCACCCCGTCGGGCAGCGGCGTCGCGCTTGGCGCCGGAGCCTGGGTCGGAACCGGCGCCGATTGCGAGGGCAATGCGGCAATGGCCGAGGGCGAGACCGGTGCGCCGCTGGCGGGAACCGCCCCGCTGCAGGCGACACTCATCAGCCCGACGAGCACGATCGAACCGATCCGCCGAATCGGGCCCGTCGCCGGTCGTTCCTGCATCGCTCGTCCTCCGGTGCCCGTTGCCAACGCCACGCGTCGGCCGACCTGACGAAGGTGAGCCGGTCCGGTATACGCTCAGGGTACGCGGCGGTGTCACCGCCCGGACGTGCCCGAGGTCGGACGTGCAGGACGCACCACACCCTGGTGTCCCGCGCGACGAGGCTGGCCGCCTCACGATCGGCATCCTCGGGCCGGTGGAGGCGACCGCGGGTGGGCGGACGATCGGCCTCGGCGGCAGCAAGGCGCGGGCCCTCCTGTCGATTCTCGTCCTTCACCGCAACGAGACGGTCTCGACTGACACCCTGATCGAGGGGCTCTGGGGCACCGATGCGCCTCCGACGGCCCCGAAGATGCTCCAGGTTCAGGTGTCGCGTCTGCGCCGGGCCCTCGAGCCGGACGCCGTCCTGATCACACGCGCGCCGGGCTATGTGCTCCAACTGGCGCCCGATCAGGTCGATCTCGGGCGATTCGAGACGAAGGTGGCCGCGGCCCGCGGGATCCCGACGATCGAGCCCGGCCGGGCCGCGGATGCGCTCCGCGACGCCCTCGGGCTGTGGCGCGGCGCCCCGCTCTCCGATGTGGCCGCGGAGCCGTTCGCCTCCTGGGCCATCCCGCGACTCGAGGAGCTCCGGCTGGCGGTCATCGAGGAGCGCATCGATCTCGAGCTGCGGGCCGGACGCCACCGACACATCGTGGGGGAGCTGCGCGATCTCGTCGCCGAGCATCCGTATCGGGAGCGCTTTGCCGGCCAGCTGATGCTCGCCCTCTATCGCACGGGCCGCCAGGCAGAGGCGCTCGACGTCTTTCACCGGATCCGTGACCGGCTCGCCGATGAGCTCG
>DATBPR010000082.1:0-8208 GCA_036561285.1 Candidatus Limnocylindrales bacterium
GTGATCCGCTCCCCCTTCGCCACCTCGTCGAGGAGCCGCGGCAGGTGGGTCTTGGCTTCGTAGGCGCCGATGGATCTCACCTGATCAGACTAGTCTCAGACCAGTCGGTCCGTCAATCCGCGAGCCGCGCCTCGCCGACTAGCATGTTCCGAGTGGACCCGGCGACCGCCATCCTTGGGCTCGAGCTCGCGTTGGCCCGGCGCGACGTCGCCGCGCTGCCTGGCGGGTACGCGGAGGTGCTCGACGACGGCTTCGTCGAGGTCGGCCAGAGCGGCAGCGTCTGGACCCGGGACGAGATGCTGATGGCGTTGGCCGCATCACCGGCGGGTCCGTCGGTCGAGCTGGTCGGGTTCTCGACGGAGGAGCTCGCGCCGACCGTCTGGATGGCCCGCTACGACACGATGGCCGATGGAGCTCGGGTCCACCGGGTCTCGATCTGGATCCGCTCCGGCGACCGCTTCCGGATGCGCTACCACCAGGGCACGCGAGCGATCGAGCCCGCCGGCTGAGCGGAGCTCGCCGGAACGCAAACCAGGGGGCCCTTGCGTCCCGTGGAACGGCGCGCGACTGACATCGCGCGTGGCCGGAGGTTACGTGCCGCGATTGCTGTCTGCGATGAGCAGAAGCGCGAGCGCGAGCGCGAACAGGGCGACGAGCCCGAGCAAGCCGACCGCCAACGCGGACAGGATGGACCGTCCCCGTCCAGGCCCAAGAGCCCGTTGCGCCACCACGACCGCGGCGAGAAGGAGGACCGCAAGACCGGGCGCCAGGAGGGCTCCGGAGTTCAAGAGCGAGACCTTCACCAGAGCCACGGCGATCGCGAGCGTCATCAAGCCCGCCAGCAGACGATCCGCAATTCCGACTCGATAGGAATCGCCGTGGCGCGACGGGTTGGTCATCGCTTCCGATCTCCGTCAGTAGTCCGTCGGGACGCCGCCCTCTTCGACGCGCCGGGCGAGGAACGCATCGAGCTCCTCGCGGCGGGCCGGATCCATCGGCGGCGGCTCGTAGGCCGCCAGCATCGCCTTCCAGATCCGGTTCGCCTTCTCCGGTGCCTGCGGAGAGCCTGCCTCCTCCCAGGTCTCGTAGTTCCGCCAGTCGGACAGCATCGGCTTGTGGAACGCGGTCCGGTAGCGCGACTGCGTGTGCTGCGCCCCAAAGAAGTGGCCGCCCGGTCCGACCTCCTGCATGGCCGAGAACGCCAGCGCGTCCTCGTCGACCGGCACCGGGTCGAGGAACGCCTCGACCATCCCGAGCAGCTCGGCGTCGAGGATCGCCTTCTCGAAGCTCGCGTGGAGCCCGCCCTCCATCCAGCCCGAGCCGTGCATGAGCATGTTGACCCCGCCCATGATCGCGCCCCACAGCGAGAAGACCGACTCGTAGGCCGCCTGGGCGTCGACCGAGTTCGCGGCGGAGACGTTCGACGAGCGATACGGGACGCCGTAGCGGCGCGCCAGCTGGCCGCCGATCATCGCCGTCCGCATGTACTCGGGCGTGCCGAACGCCGGCGCACCGGACTGCATGTCGACGTTCGAGGTGAATCCGCCGTAGATGACGGGGGCGCCCGGCCGGACGACCTGGGTCATCGTGATCCCCGCGAGGGCCTCGGCGTTCTGCTCCACGAGCGCCCCGGCGAGGGTCACCGGCGCCATGGCCCCGGCCAGGGTGAACGGCGTCATGCAGATGACCTGGTTCCGGGCGGAGTACTCGAGGATCCCGTGGAGCATCGGCGTGTCCAGGCGGAGCGGCGACGACGAGTTGATCACGGTGAAGATCGAGGGCTCGCGGTCGAGCGTCGCGTCGTCCACGCCGCGGACGATCCGGGCCATCTCGAGCGCATCGAGGTTCCGCTGCCGGCCGAGGCTGTAGGCATGGAAGGGCTTGTCGGCCAGGGTCACGACGTCATGGATCGCGTAGAGATGGCGGACCGACGGGTGGACGTCGATCGGCTCGACCGCATAGCCGGCGAAGAAGTGGACGGAGTTCAGCATCTGGAAGAGGCGGACGAGGTTCTGGTAGTCCACCCGGTTGCCGACGCGGCGGCCATGATCGAGATCGGCGACGTTCGGCGCGCTCCCGACCGTCCCGAACGCGGTCCAGTCGCCACCCATCACGAGGTCGTGCTCGGGGTTCGGGGCATGGAGCGTGAACGACGACGGTGCCGTCCGGATCCGCTCCTCGACCATCGCCGGGTCGAAGCGGACGCGAGCGCTGTCGGGCCGGACGTCGGCGCCGGCGGCCTTCAGGAGGTCCCGAGCGCCGTCGTCCAGGAAGTCCATCCCGATCTCGGCCAGGACCCGGAGCGACGCCACATGGATCGACTCGATCTCGTCGGCCGACAGGACTTCCGTCGGCCGGAGGCGGATCCGCGGCTGGGCCCACGGCCGCTGCGGCGGGAGATCGCTCCGGACATGGGCCGCCCGACCGCCGGCCCTCCGGCGCGGGGCGGCGTCGCCGTCGTCCGGCGTGGCCTGGCCATCGGGCGCGCTTCCCAGCGCGGCGGCCATCAGCTCGTCGTCCGTCATTCCGACAGGTCCAGCCAGGTCGTCTTCAGCTGGGTGTAGCCGTCGAGGGCGGCCATTCCCTTGTCGCGACCGAAGCCCGATTGCTTGTAGCCGCCGAACGGCACCGTGATGTCCGCGGTGTCGAACGTGTTGACCCAGACGACGCCCGCCCGGATCGAGCGGGCGAGCCGGTGGGCCTTCTTCACGTCGCGTGTCCAGATCCCGGCGGCCAGCCCGTAGGGCGTGTCGTTGGCGATCCGGAGGGCGTCGGCCTCGTCGTCGAACTCGGTCACGGTCAGCACCGGCCCGAAGATCTCCTCGCGCGCGACGCGCCAGTCGTTCGAGACGCCGTCGAGGATCGTAGGCGGGATGTAGAAGCCGCCGGTCTCCTCGCGGACCCGCTCGCCGCCGGCGACGACCCGGGCGCCCTCCTCGCGCCCCAGGGCGACGTACCCCAGCACCCGCTCGAGCTGGCGCTCGTCCACGATCGCGCCGAGACGCGTCGCCGGGTCCAGCGGCTCGCCCGGTTTGAGCTTCGCTCCGAGCGCCGCGATGCGCTCCACCAGCTCCTGGCCGACCGAGCGGTGGACGATCAGCCGCGAGCCCGCGTTGCAGGTCTGGCCGCTGTTGTAGAAGATGCCCCACCCGATCGTCGACGCGGCCGCCTCGAGGTCGCCCACGTCTCCCAGCACGACCTGCGGGCTCTTCCCGCCGAGCTCGAGGGTGATCGCCTTGACGTCGCTCTCGCCGACGGCCCGGAGGAGCGACTTCCCGACCTCCGTCGAGCCCGTGAAGGCGATCTTGTCGACCGCCGGATGACGCGCCAGCGCCGGCCCGACGACCGAGCCCGGACCGGTCACGACGTTCAGGACGCCGTCGGGCAGGCCCGCCTCCACCGCCAGCTCGGCGAGGCGGAGGGCCGTCAGCGGCGACTGCGATGCCGGCTTCAGGACGACCGAGTTGCCGGCGGCGAGCGCCGGCCCGAGCTTCCAGGCGGTGATGATCAGCGGGTAGTTCCACGGGACGATCGCCGCGACCACGCCGATGGGCTCGCGCGTCACGAGCGACAGCGCGTCGGGCCCGGTCGGCCCGACCTCCCCGTAGACCTTGTCGATCGTCTCGGCATACCACTGGATCGTGGTCGCCGACGACGTCGCGTCGACCCGGAGGGCGTCGCGGATCGGATGGCCGACGTCCAGCGACTCGAGGAGGGCGAGCTCGTCGCGGTTCGCCCGCATCAGCTCCGCGAGCCGGAGCAGGACCCGCTTGCGATCCGCGGGGCTCTGACGGGCCCAGCGGCCGTCGTCGAAGGACCGCCGCGCCGCGGCCACCGCGCGCTCGACGTCCTCGCCGCCGGCCTCCGCGACGTGGGCGATCGTCGAGCCGTCGCGGCCGGTGACGTCGGCGAAGGTCCGGCCGGAGGCGGCGGGGACGAACGCCCCGTCGATGAACAGCTCGGTCCGCGGCCGGATCGCCGCCGCCCGCGCGATCCACTCCCCCGCGGTGAGTCCGGCCTTGCGCCCGTCGGTCGCCGTCATGCCGCGTACCGCCGGATCGCGACCTCGTCGAGGACGATCCCGAGCCCCGGCGCGTCCGGCACCCGCAGGACACCGTCGGGACCCGGCCGGATGGGCTGGGCGAGGACCGCGTCGCGTCGCTCGGGCGTCCAGCCGGGCGGGTCGTACGGGAACTCGAGGAACGGCCCGCCGCCGACCCCCGCGGCGACGTGGAGGTTGGCCAGCAGCCCGATCCCGTTCGTCCAGGTGTGGGGCGTGAACCAGCGGTTCCGGGCGAGGGCGAGCTCCGCCAGCGTCCGCGTCCGGAGCATCCCGCCCGCGAGGACCACGTCCGGCTGGTAGACGTCGAACGCGTCCGCGTCGAGGGCCGCCAGCTCCTCGGCGAACGTCCGGGTCATCTCGCCACCGGCGATCCGGATCCCGGGCGCCGTCGCCCGCAGGGCCGCGAGGCCCCGCAGGTCCGTGCCCGCGAGCGGCTCCTCGAGCCACAGGACGTCGAGCTCGGCGAGTCTGACGGCGATGGACCGGGCGGTCCGGACATCGATCGAGGGCGAGACGTCGCCGGCCATCCGCCAGCCCTGGTTCAGGTCGACCATCAGGGCCATCGTGTCGCCGACGGCCTCGCGTGTCGCCTGGACCGCGGCGAGGCCCTCGTCCAGCCGTCGCGGGTCGATCCGGATCTTCATGGCCCGGAAGCCCTCGTCGCGGAGGCGGAGCGCGCTCTCCGCCCGCTCGGCCGGCGGCAGGAGCATTCCGCAGGAGGCGTACGCCGGGATCCCGTCCGATGCACCACCGAACAGCGTCGCCACCGGCAACCCGGCGACCTGGCCGGCGATGTCCCACAGCGCCGCCTCGAGCGGCCAGTACCGGCCGGCGTGGAAGTCGATCGTCTCGAGCGCCCGGACGTGGCGGGCGATCGCCAGGGGGTCCTGCTCGAGGAACAGGTGCTCCCAGGACTCGAACCCGTCCATCGTGTCGCCGGATCCGACGCCGACCACGCCCTCGTCCGTCTCGACGCGGACCACCGTCACCGCGAACGAGGTCCGCGGCACCGGATCCCAGGCCGCCGGGAACGGCGGGTCGAGCGGGACGGTCAGACGGTCGAGGCGGATGGCCGTGATCAGCATGCTGGCACGCAGTATCACCCGCGGGCGGAGCGCGGTCGCCGGGTCACGGCTCGTCAAGCATCCAGACGCGCATGGGTCCGATCAGGTCGTACTCGACGCGGCGGGCCGCGGGGAGCCTCGAGGCGGACAGGTAGCCGACGATGGCGCGATCCGGGTACTGCGCGGCGATGGCCACGGTCGCCGCGGCGAATGCCTCCTCGAACCGAGCCGGCTCGGCGTTATCGCTGGTTGCGCCGCGCGCGGCGAAGACGTTCGAGATCCCCACCGCGTCCACGCCGACCGTCGCGATGGCGCCGTCGGTCATTCGCCCCGAAGGATCGCGGGCGGCCAGGATCGTGACCGACGGCTCGTCGAGCAGGTCCGCCGAGAAGGTCGAGCCGCCGCCGTGATGATCGGCCCACGCGACAAGATCGCGGGGCTCCGTCACCTGCGTCCATTGGCGCCCGCCTGCCGTGCGTCCGGCGGCCGGCATCAGGCCCGCCGGCCGGGAGATCCAGGCCCCGTCGAACAGCATCCGGAAGCCGCGTTCCGACAGGTCGACGCTCGCGAAGCTGTCCTTGATCGAGCAGCCCGGCGTTGGGTCGATCCTGGTCAGCAGCGCATCGGCGGAGACGTCAGTCCGGAGAGTGATGGCGTCCGGGTACATCGGCGGTGTCCGCTGGGTGCTGACCCACGCATCCTCGTCGAACCGGCCGGCGATGCCATGGGTGCGGCACACGAGGTCGCACCAGCGGACGTTGTCATCGATGGCGGCGGCAAGGCGCGCATCCACCTCGACAGGGTCGCACACGACGGGAGCGGCCCGGAGGAGTCGGGGATGCGCTACTGTCGGTTTTCGCCGACCAGCCAGCGCGCCAGCCCGTGAGGAGGACACAGGGCCGATGACCGAGAGCCGTCACCAGGCCGCCGTCGTCGAGTTCGACCACGTCACGAAGCACTATGACGTGCCGACCGGCAAGGCCGCCGGCAAGCCAACCCCCGGCGCCGTCAACGACCTCTCACTGGTCGTGCCGGCCGGCAAGATCTGCTGCCTCGTCGGCCCGTCGGGCTGCGGCAAGACGACGTCCCTCAAGATGGTCAACCGGCTGATCGAGCCGACCTCCGGCCGGATCCTCATCGACGGCACGGACGCCGGCGCACGCGAGCTGACCGACCTCCGGCGCAGCATCGGCTACGTCATCCAGCAGGTGGGCCTGTTCCCCCATCAGACGATCGGCGAGAACGTCGTCACCGTCCCGCGGCTGCTGGGCTGGCCGAAGGCGCGTCAGCGCGAACGGTCCGAGGAGCTGCTCGGGCTGGTCGGCCTCGATCCCGCGAAATACCGCGACCGCTTTCCGGCCCAGCTGAGCGGCGGCGAGCGGCAGCGCGTCGGCGTCGCCCGGGCGCTTGCCGCGGACCCGCCGATCATGCTCATGGACGAGCCGTTCGGAGCGGTCGACCCGATCGTCCGTGACCGCCTCCAGAACGAGTTCCTGCGCCTCCAGGAGACGCTTGCCAAGACGATCCTCTTCGTGACCCACGACATCGACGAGGCGATCAAGATGGGCAACCTCGTCGCGGTCTTCCAGACCGGCGGCGTCCTCGCCCAGTTCGGCCCTCCCCTCGAGATCCTCGCCGCGCCGGCATCGGAGTTCGTGGCGAGGTTCGTCGGCCAGGATCGGGGGCTGAAGCGCCTGTCGCTCCTCCGGGTCTCCGACGTCGTGCTGCTGCGGCCGACGATCGTCAGGCCCGGCGAGCCTGCCGCCCAGGCGAAGGCCAGGGCAAAGGACGACCCGCAGGGCTATGTCCTCCTCGTCGACCAGGCCGACCGTCCCCTCGGCTGGATCGCCCATCGTGACATTCCCGACTTCGGCGAGCTGGTCGAGGCGATGGCGAACCCGGTCTCGCCGACGGTGAACCGGCGGACCACGCTCAAGGACGCGCTGTCGATGATGCTCGACGCCGACGTCCAGACCGGGATCGTCGTCGACCGGAACGGCGCGGTCCAGGGCCTCCTGACCGTCGAGGCGGTCGCGCAGAAGATGCGCGAGGGCGAGCACGCGCCGACGTACGACCAGGCCGCGGCGGACGGGACGGAAGATGCGGCTGCCACGCCCGGCGAGGCGGATCTCGCGGCCGCCGCGGCCGGGACCCCGCCTCCGGCAAGCTGAGCGATGGACATCTCCGTCGACTGGAACTGGGTCTTCAACCACTTCGGCGCGATGTGGACACGGTTCCTCCAGCATCTCCAGCTGGTCGTGATCGCCGTCGTCGCCGGGTTCGTCATCGCCCTGATCCTTGCGGTCTGGTCCTACCGGAGACCGACGGTGTACGGCCCGATCACCGCGGTGACCGGCCTGCTCTACACGATCCCGAGCCTCGCAGCGTTCGCCCTGCTCCGGCCGATCACCGGCCTGACGCTCCTCACCGCCCTGATCCCGCTGACGACGTACACCCTGCTGATCCTCGTCCGCTCCAACGTGGCCGGATTCCAGTCGGTCCCGGCCGAGGTCCTCGAGGCGGCGGAGGGGATGGGGTACACGAGGAGACAACGTCTGCTCCGCGTCGAGCTGCCGCTGGCCGTCCCGCTCATCATGTCGGGGATCCGGCTCGCGACCGTGACCACGATCGGTCTCGCGACCGTCGCGTCGATCCTGGGCGAGACGTTCGGCGGGTTCGGCTTCTTCATCACCGAGGGCCTGAACCAGTTCTTCCTGACCGAGGTCTACGTCGGCGCGATCCTGTCGATCATCTTCGCCTTCGCCGCCGACGCGCTGCTGGTCCGGATCGAGCGCCTGATCACTCCCTGGGCGCGCGCCCGGGCGGAGACCGCCTGATGGACGTCGTCAACTGGTTCCTGGACCCGGCCAACATCACGGGCCCGACCGGCTATCTCCAGCGTCTGCTCGAGCACGTCATCCTGTCGGCCGCGGCGCTCCTCACCGCCACCGTCATCGCCCTTCCGGCCGGGCTCTACATCGGCCACACGCGGCGGTTCGCCAACACGGCGATCAACGTGGCGAATATCGGCCGGGCGCTGCCGTCGTATGCGCTCGTGGTGATGATCCTGCCGATCTCGCT
>DATBPR010000083.1:0-1506 GCA_036561285.1 Candidatus Limnocylindrales bacterium
GCTCGAGCACACACATCCGCGCGATCTCGTCGAGTTCGACCTCGGGCCGGATGCGGACGAGCGCGACTCCTTCCCGTTCCACGACGTCGACCTCGGCACGCGCCGGCTCGGCTCCGCGGTCGGCGACTGATCTGGTGGCCGTCTATCAAGGCGCTCGCCAGCGATCCATCCTCGTTCCGACGCGGGGCGGCGGACGCTCACGCGCGGACACCGGTCGTCGAGGCGCCACGGCCGCGCCTGCCGCCGTCCTCCGGCCGATGCCGGCCTTGCCGCGGCGCCGCACCCGGACCGCGATCCGGGCCGGCCGCCGTCCCGACCGGATCGGGCTCGTCCTCGGCGGCATCGTCATCGCCTTCATGCTCGCGTTCTTCTCGCTCGCCCAGAGCATCCGGGTGTCGGCGACGAGCTACGACCTGGCCGGGCTCCAGGACGAGCGCCAGCAGCTCGAGGCGACCCGCCAGGACCTCCTGACGAACATCAACCGGCTCGGCAGCGGCCCGGCCATCCGGAAGCAGGCCCTGGACGCCGGGCTCAACCCGCTGGCGGCACCGGTCGTCGTCCCGGCGCGCTGAGCGATCGACCGACCGATGCTGGGACGGACCGACTCCCGCCGGCGCCTCCTCGTCATCCTCGTCGCCCTCGTCGTGCTGGCCGCGTCGCTGTGCGCCCGGCTCGCCTGGTGGCAGGTGGTCCGCGGGTCGGACCTGGCCGATGCGGCGAACCGCCAGACGACGATCCGCATCGAGACCCCATCCCGGCGAGGCACGATCTACGACCGGAGCGGCACCGTCGTCCTCGCCACCTCGGTCGATCGTTATCGCCTCATCGGAGCGCCTAACACGCTGAGCCTGGAGGACCGCCAGAAGACTGCCCAGGGCCTCATCGGCATCCTCAACCTCCAGCAGGCGGACGCGGTCGACCTGACCGACAGGATGGTCTCGGACCGCGGCTATGTCGTCCTCACCCGGGGTATCGATGAGGCGACCGCCCAGCGGATCCGCAACGCCCTCGCCAGCGGCGACCTCGCCGGCCTGTCGCTCGAGTCGGAGCCGGAGCGGGTCTTCCCGCTGACCGGCGGTTCGCCGGACTCCACCCTCGCCGCGCAGCTCCTCGGCTTCGTCAATCGCGACGGCGTCGGCCAGTACGGCGTCGAAGAGCGCTACCAGTCGGAGCTCGCGGGCCAGCCCCGGGTCGAGGTCGCCCAGCGCGACGCGAACAACGACCCGGTGCCCGACACGATCACCGTCGAGTCGCCGGGCGTGCCCGGCTCCGACCTTCGCCTCACCCTCGACGCGGGCTTCCAGCTCCAGCTCGAGCAGGAGCTCATGGCGGCCGACACGGCCGACAAGGCCAAGGGCGTGTCGGCCATCGTGATGGACCCCTACACGGGCGAGGTCTACGGCGAGGCGAGCTACCCGTCGTACGACGCGAACGACTACGCCGCGATCGCGTCGACGGACCCGAATCGGTTCATCGACCCGGTCGTGAGCTCGGTCTACGAGCCGG
>DATBPR010000084.1:0-3118 GCA_036561285.1 Candidatus Limnocylindrales bacterium
GGATCGCGACGAGCGTGCCGGCCTTCATCGGCCCGAAGCCCGGCAGAGCGAGGAGCCGCGCGTGGAGGTCCGCGCCGTCACGGGCCTCGCGCCAGATCCGCGACGCGTCGCCGTCGTACTGCTCGACGAGGTACGCACAGACCTCCCGGGTGCGCTTCGCCATGTTGCCCGGGAACCGGTGGAGGGCCGGCCGCTCGCGGAAGGCCGCGTCGAGCGTCTCGGGGTCCATCATCGCGATCCGCTTCGCGTCGAGACCGCCGATCCGCCTGCTCAGCTCGAGTGGTCCCGAGAACGCCTTCTGGAGCGTGACCTGCTGGTCGAGGACGAAGCCGATGAGAAGGGCGAGCGGGTCCTCGACGAGGAGGCGGTCGGCGGCCGGGTCACTGGTGAAGGGCAGGAGCTCGGTGGTCGTCATCGCCTGATGGTAGGCGCTCGCCGGGACGGCGGCCAGAACGGCCGCGGCGTGCCACTCCCGTCCCGGACGGGCCGGTCAGGCGCGGCGCGTCGCGAGCCCGGGACCATCGGGGCCGGCGAGCGATCGACCGGCCGCGATCAGCACCCGGCCGGTCCGGCGGCGGGCTCGCCCGAGGGCGCCAGGGTGGTCGGGAAGCTCGGCGGCGAGGATGCGCTCGGTGCGGAGTGTTTCGATCTCGCGATCGAGGTCGGCACGGTGGACTCTTCCGACTTCGTGGTCGTACGTCATGGTGGTGGCTCCTTCAGCGTGGACGCGCGGAGGTCATTCGAGGGCGATCCGGACGCCATCGCCGTCCTCCTCGTCGACGACGAGGAGGTTGCCGTGCCGTCCGGCGGCCAGGGCCGAGCGGACGAGGTCCGCGGCGGACTCCGAGAGGCCGGGGATCCGGTCGACGGCGAACCGTCCGAGCGAGACCGGGATCCGGAGGTTGACGACCTGGCGGCCGTTCTCCTTCACCTCGATCCGGATGGACGAAGGGGCCGGTCCCTGGACGCGTTCGCCGGGTTCGCCGGTCACACCGGGTTCGGCCGGATCGGCCGGTCCCGGGGCCGGGTCGTCGGTCTCCGCGTTGGCCGCGGCGAGGGCATCGAGGATCGGCGCGGCTTCGGCTGCGGTCAGCCGGCCGTCGGAGACGAGCCGGAGGACCTGCTCGAGCGGATCAGGCATCGTGGACATCCGAATCCGCGCTGACCGACCGACCCTCGCGGTCGTCGAGCTCGGCCAGGCGGTCCATGGCCACTGCCACGTTCAGCTCGCCGGCCTCGAGCGCCCGGAGGATCCCGAGGCGTTCCTCGGCGAGCGGGTCCGGCGCCGGCTCGGCGCCCCCGGCCACCGGGCCGTCCGTGGACACCTCGACGCGGGAGAGAGTCGACGTGTCGTCGGACGGGCCCGGCAGCGGCGGCTTCGGGGCGGACGGCGGAACCGGCGGGCTCGGCGGAACGGGCACGGCCGGCCGGCTGCCGTCCGCCGAGCGGGCGCCGTGGATCAGGAGGTCGCCCGAGACCGAGCGGAACGCCAGCTCGGCGGCGCCGTCGCCGATGACGATGACCCGGCGCCCGGCTCGGCCCTCGCTCCGGTGTGGCAGCTCGCTCGTGAGATCGCCCGAGACGGTCCGCGCCTCGACCCGCAGGCCCGCGGTCGCGACGACGGACACGTCGCCGCTCAGCGTCTCGATCGCGTGGGAGCCGCTGCCGCGGAGCGGGCTGTCGAGGCGGATGTCCCCGCTCGTCGTCTGCGCGCGGACGGAGACCAGGCTGCCGCCTTCGACCCGGATGTCACCCGAGACGGTCTTCGCGCCGAGCTCGACCGATCCGGCAAGCCCCAGGAAGACGTCGCCGGAGACCGAGTTGACGTCGATGCGGCCGGAGGCATCCTCGACGCGCAGGTCGCCGGACGCGGTCCGGTAGCGCTGGTTGCCGCGCAGGCCCTCCGCGACCACCGATCCGCTCGCGGTGTCGATGGTGACCTCCGCCTCCGGCGGGACGCCGACCTCGAGAACGACGGTGTTCCGGCCATTCCCGAAGGTGATCCCGAGCGTGTCCTGCTCGCGGATCGTCAGACCACCGTCCGTGGTCTCGAGGATCACGCGCTCCGGCAGGCCTCGTCCGTCGATGGACCGGACGGTCGCCCGGTCGCCGTCCTCGGCCAGGATCCGGATCTCGGCCGCGGGCAGGCGGATCCCGACGCGACCGTTCCGGCCGATGGGATGGTCGAGGAGCAGGGTGGCGTCCTGGGTGGCGGGCATCAGCGCTTCCTCCCCAGCGCCCGGATCGCCAGGGCGGCGTCCTCGGCACTGATCTCTCGGCGGGCCAGCCGCTCGAGGATCTCCTCGCGACTTGCCGGCTGGCTGGTTGGGGTCTCGTCTTCGGTCGCGTCGACTTCCTCGTCGCGCGGCCCGAACCCGAGGGCGCGAACGAGGGCCTCGACGCGGGCCCGGACCGTCGGATACGAGATGCCGAGCTCCCGCTCGATGTCGCGGAGGTTGCCGCGCGACCGGAGGAAGCTCTCGAGCAGGGTCATCTGCTCGCGACTGAGGCGCCCGAATCGCCCGACGGAGAACTCGCCCTCGAGGGTGGTGCCGCACGACGAGCAGCGCAGCCGGGTAACCGCGAGCTCGCCGGCGCAGACGGGACAGGTGGCGATGACGTCGTGTGGCATCGGTTCCTCGATGGATGTGGCAATGGCGGCATTGTCATCATCGCTTGTTACTTTGTCAAGACTTGTTTTCTCTTTTGGTATGTGCGCGATCCAAATGGATCGTGGCGTGCGGCCCTGCGTCTGCGCGGGCCGGGGTCGTCATCCGTCCACGGTTCGTTCGGCCGATCGTTCGGGCCGGTTCGCGACGACCGACCGCTGCCACGGGTCGGGTCGGGGTCCAGGATCGGCTCACGAGCGATCGCCCGATCGCCGCTGAAGTCCCGAAGGAGGCCCGCCCGATGTTCGCGCAATCGCACGTCGTCGAGAACGACCTGCTCGGCGTCATCCCGGCGCTCTGGCTGTTGCTCGTCCTCGTCCTGACCGCGCTCGGCGTCGTCGCTCACGCGTCGTTCGCCTAGGCGCTCGCGGACCGGCTCGACCGGTCCGATGCGAGGGGCCGGCCACGCCGGCCCGTCGCGAGGTCCATGGCCCCGGCGGCTTCACGAT
>DATBPR010000085.1:0-10983 GCA_036561285.1 Candidatus Limnocylindrales bacterium
CGGTCAGGACGACGCCCGCGCCGATCACCGCGCCGCGCCGGACGAGGACGCCCTCGAGCAACCGCGTGCCGGCGCCCACGAAGGCGTCGTCCTCGACGATCACCGGCCGGGCGCCGGCCGGCTCGAGCACGCCGCCGATCGTCACGCCGGCCGCGAGATGGACCCGCTCCCCGATCTGGGCGCACGAGCCGACGAGGACGTGCGAGTCCACCATCGTGCCGGCGCCGATCCACGCCCCGACGTTGACGTACGAAGGCGGCATCACCACCACGCCGGGCTCCAGGTGCGCCCCGAGGCGGATCGCCGTGCCACCGGGCACGATCCGCCGGTCCGGGCCCGGGTCGACGGGCGGCAGCGCGGCTCGGTCATGGAAGGCGAACGGGCCGACCTCCCAGCTGGCGGCGGTCCGGTCGGCGAAGGCCGCGAGGATCGCGTGCTTCACCCGTTGGTCGACCCGCCAGCCATCCGCCGCCGTCGCGTCCGGCTCGGCGGCCCGGACGAGCCCGGCGGTCAGGTCCCGGAGGACGCTCGCCGGATCGAAGACCGGCGGGCGCTCCCGTGCGATCGCGGCGACCGGAGCCGTCATGCCGGCACCTGGTCGAGGGCCCGGATCCGGCCGCCGGCCGCCTCGGCCAGGCCGAGGTCGCGGAGCGTCGCGAGGAGGTCTGCCCGCGATCCGGGCGTCAACGGGAGCAGCGGCAGACGGACGGCATCCGCCTCGAGCAGGCCCATCAGCGCGAGGGCGGCCTTGACGGGCACCGGGTTCGGGCCGCCGGCGAAGTTCGCGAGGAACAGCGGCAGCCACCGCTCGTGCGTGCGGCGAGCAGCCTCCCAGTCACCGGCTGCGGCCGCCGCGCAGAGGGCCACCAGCTCGCCCGGCACCTCGTTGCTCGCGACCGAGACGACCCCGTCGCCGCCGAGCGCGAGAACCGGCAGGGTCCAGGCGTCGTCGCCGGCGAGGACGGCGACGTCGCGCGGACGGTCCCGGGTGATCCGGGCGATCTGCTCGAGGCTGCCGCTCGCCTCCTTGATCGCGATCACGCGCGGGTGGTCGGCGAGCCGGAGGAAGACATCCGGCGGGACATTCGTGCCGGTTCGCGACGGGACGTTGTAGACGACGATCGGCAGGTCGCCCTCGTCCGCCACGGCCCGGAAGTGGGCATCGAGCATCCGGCCGTCGGGCCGGTTGTAGTACGGCGCGACGACCAGGGCCGCGTCGGCGCCGAGGGCGGCCGCCCGGCGGGTGGCGGCAATCGTGGCGGCCGTGTCGTTCGTGCCGGTCCCGGCGATGACCGGGACCCGCCCGCGAGAGGCGCGCTCCGACAAGGTCTCGACGGTGATCGCGATCACCCGATCACGCTCGTCCGGGGTGAGGGTCGGAGCTTCGCCGGTCGTGCCGCACGGGACGAGGCCGTCGATGCCGGCGAGGACCTGCCAGCGGACCAGGCGGCGGAGCGCGTCCTCGTCGAGCGACCCGTCGGCGGCGAAGGGGGTGACGAGCGCGGTGAATGCGCCGCGGAGCGCGGGCCGGGGTCGCGGAGTGGTGCGGTCGAGGGAAAGCATCGGAAACTCCTTTCGGAACTGGCTTGGGGTGAATCGGGATCAGGCAGCCGGCCGGGCCGGCATGGGCTCGTCACGACCGCGCGTCGCGGCCGCGACCAGGTCGTTGACGACCTCGTCGAACGCATGGATGCCGGGCGTTCGCGGGGCGATCCGGAGCCAGTCGATCGCCGCGAGGGCACCGGCGGCGTAGGCGGATCGATCGCGCGCGGTCAGGCGGAGCTCGATCGTCTCGCCGGCAGCATCGAACGCGACCGTGTGATGGCCGGGCATCGTCCCCGCCCGGACGACGGCGACCTCGCCGGCGTCGATCCGGAGGTACGGATCGATGCGCCGGATCAGCTCCCGGGCCGTCCCGGACGGGCGGTCGGCCTTGGCCCGGCGGTGCCATTCGACGATGGCGGGCTCGAAGCCGCCCATCGCGGCGGCGAGGGCCGCCGCCTCCTCGGCGAGGCGGAGGAACACGGCAGCGCCCGGGGCGAGGTTCGGTGCGACGACCGCGGACGCGCCGCCGGATCGAAGGGTCTGGTCGACGGACGCCCGGGCCGCATCCCAGCCGGTGGTCGCGATGACGAACCGGCAGCAGCCGGCGTCGAGCGCCGCCCGGACGTTGTCCGGGACGGCCCGGGCGCGCGACGCGTCGACGACGAGATCGGCATCCGTCAGGGCCACTGGGTCATGACGGCCGCCGGCGGGCCGGCCGCGGACCTCGGCGGCATCGCCGCGGGCCTCCAGCGCGGCGCCGATCGCGCGCCCGAGCGGGCCGTCGCCGAGAACGATCGTGGACATCGATGGTGCCTCCTCGTCATGGGAGCCACCGGTGCGTTCGGGAGGCCGACCGTCGTCACCGACGAATCGAAAAGGCCGCGGTCACCGTGGTGTCCGCGGCCCTGGAGCCTCCGTGCCCCGGAGGCTCGATGTCGGTGCGTGCTGCGCGCCGTCAGAGCCCCAGGGCCCGTGCCTCCCGGCAGGGCCGCCAGAGCTTCTTCTTCGCCTCGTCGGTGAGAAGGAAGCGGCGCATGTGCATACGATGCATGTTGATTGGAAATCTTGCAAGCCCGGCCCAGGTTGCCATTCGGTGCCGTTCCGGCCAGCCGGAGCGCGCGTTGCCGCGAACGGCGAATCCGGTAGACTCCCGTGGCCCACGACCGGCCACGGCCGTGGCGCGTCCCGGCGGTGGCCTTAGCTCAATCGGCAGAGCATCGGATTGTGGCTCCGAAGGTTACGGGTTCAATCCCCGTAGGCCACCCCAACCGCCCCTCCCGGCCCGGGTCGCGGCTGCTCCCGACCGGCGCACATTCACCGCGTCCAGCGTGGGCCCGGATGCGAAGATGACCCGCCGATGACGACCCGAACCCTGTCCGCGCGTCATGCAGCACGGACCGATGTGGGCCGCGCCCGGGACCACAACGAGGATCGGGTCCTGGTCCGGCCGCCGCTGTACGTCGTGGCCGACGGGCTCGGCGGGCACTCGGCGGGCGAGGTGGCGGCCCAGATGCTCGTCGACCGCCTGGCCCGGCTCGACCCTGCCGCGACCGGTGCCGATCTCGTCGTGGCGATCGAGACGGCGGACACCGAGATCCGCGGGGCCGCCAGTGCGGGTTCGGGCCGTCGCGGGATGAGCACGACCTGCGTGGCCCTGCTGCTCGCGGGCGACACCGCCGACGTCGCGCACGTCGGGGACTCGCGGGCCTACCGCCTGCGTTCCGGGCGCCTCGAGCGGCTGACGCAGGACCATAGTGTCGTGGCCGAGCTCGTCCGGGCCGGCATCCTGACCGCGGCCCAGGCCGGGACCGACGACCGCCGGCATCTGCTGACGCAGGCCCTCGGCTCGGAGCCGCGCGCCCGGGTGACGATGACCGGGCTCGATGTCGAGGCCGGCGATCGCTACCTCCTCTGCTCGGACGGGCTCAGCGGCCAGGTCGCCGACGCCGCGATCGCGTCCGTGTTGGGCGAGATCGCGGATCCCGGCGCCGCGGCCGACGAGCTCGTCCGGCGGGCGAATCGCGCCGGTGGCATCGACAATGTCACTGCCGTCATCGTCGACGTCACCGCGGGCGGGCCGCCCGCCGCCGACGAGGCGCCGGAACCGCCCTCGCCTCCCGCGGCACGAGATCGCGCTCCCGGCGTGGCTGCCGCGATCCTCCTCGTCCTCGCGGCGGCGCTCCTGGTCGGAGCGATCGTCGTCTCTATCGTGTCGCCGCCGCCGGCGACCCCGGCGCCGTCCGCGAGTCCCCTCTCTCCCCTCCCGTCCGTGTCGTCCGTCTCTTCCGCCGCCCCATGAGGTCCGTGCCGGGCTCGGGACCGCCGCCGCCGGCGGTGACCGGAGGCACCGCGCAATGCGGGTCGCGGACGGGGACGGTTGGCGTCGAGACGCCCCGTGGATATCGTTCCCGCTACACCCCGAACGCGGAAGGGACGTCTGTCGACCGTGAAGTGGCTGATCGCGATCGCGCTGCTCGTCGCCGCGTGCACGCCGGCCGCCGTCTCGAGTGGCCCATCGGGCGCCGTCCTGGCCGCGACCGGCCAGCCCGGATCGACCCCCGATCCCTGCCGAACGGCGGTGACCGGCCTCGCCGCGTTCACGCAGCAGCTGTCGGGTGACGTCGGGGACATCAAGGATCCGCTGGCGGCCAAGCCGTTCGTCGCTGCCGACGCGGCCGTCGCGAGCTTCCGCGTCTCGGCGATGCTCACCTCGTTCCGTCTCGACGAGCTCGTCACCGCCCTCCGGGCCTGCCCCGCGACGGCCGATCTCGGCACGCGGGTCACCGGGCTGGTCGCGGCGATGAACAAGGTCCTCGACGAGGCGCGGTCCGCGAGCATCTCGAACGCGCAGGCCCAACGCGCGGCCGCTGCCGCGCTGGTCGGGATGCTGCCCGACGTGACCGCCCTGGCCAAGGCGAACGATCAGGCCGCGGCGACGATCGGCGGCACCGCGGCCGGCGCGGCCGGCGCGGCCGGCGACTGGACCGCCGATGCGAACACCTACCTCGAGAGCACCTTCGAGACCTACGCGACGACCAGTGCCGCCGCGGCGGACCTCGCCCGCATCGCGCCAGTGGCGGCTGGCCTCAGCGCGGCGGAATCCGCGAGCCGGATCCAGCAGGCGACGGCAATCGTGGACCGGGCTGCCGCAGCGGTCGCCCGCCACCTCCAGGCGATGCAGGCGAGCCAGGCCGGGACCTGCTACGCCGATGCCTACGCTGCCGACCGGACGATCGCGGGCCGCTGGCAGAGCCTGCTCGTCGACGGGGCGTGGCCGGGAGACGCAACCGCCGATGCACGGGCGACCGCCGGCGCCTACACGGAAACCGTGACCCAGACCGCGACGTTCCTAGGATCGATGCCGACGTACTTTGCCGACTGCAAATGAGCACACGCCTGGAGCCACTCCGATGACCTTCGCGTTCCCCGCTGCCTTCGCCGTCTCCGGGCAGCCCGTCCCGGCCGGTCCCCTGATGGATGTCGCGCCGGACTACCGGCCTGGTGTCTGCAACATCGGGCCCGCGGAGATCGCGCGCCGGCGGCGCAGCGGGCACGTCGGCGCCCTCGCGGCCGTGATCCTGTTCGCCGTCCTCGTCGCGATCGACGCCCCACCGCTGGCCCGGCTCCTGGTCGCCGCGCCCGCGATCATCGCGGCGTCCGGCTACCTCCAGGCCTGGCTGAAGTTCTGCGCCGGGTTCGGATCCCTCGGGGTGTTCAACTTCGGCGACGTCGGGACGACGGAGACCGTGGCCGACGCGGCGGCCAAGCGGGCCGACCGCCGGCGCGCGCTTCAGATCAGCGCGGCCAGCTTCGCGATCGGGATCGCGGCCGGCATCGTGACGGTGCTGCTCCCCGTCTGACCCGCTCAGTCGAGCCCGTCCGCCGCCAGCCCCTCGATCAGGACCCGCAGGTCCGCGATCTCCGCCCGAAGCGCCCGGATCTCTCCCGCCGACGAGTCCGGCACCGGCTGTGGCGCGTCGTCCGGGATGGCGAACCCGTGGAGGCCGCCGGACATCGGCTCATCAGCCGCGCCGCCCGCGCGACCGGCGGCGTTGTCGAGGCGGCGGCCCGGCCGGCGCAGGAAGGCGTGGGCCAGGAAGCTCGTGAGGACGCTGAAGATCCCGATGCCCGTCGCCATCGTCAGCATGCCGATCGCCCGGCCCTCCGGGGTCACCGGGTACCGATCGCCGTAGCCGACGGTGGTGATCGTGACGAAGGCCCACCAGAACGCGTCGCCGCCCGTCTTGATGTTCGAGCCGGCGGCCGGCGGCTCGATGAACGCGATCAGCGAGCTCCCGATCAGCAGGACGAGGATCGAGGCCACCGCCACGACGTAGGCGGCGACGGACGCCCGGCGCTCGAGGATGTCCTCGAGGACCTCGCCCGGCTCCCGTCCCCGGAGGTCCCGGGCGATCCGGCGCAACCGGTCGAGCCGGAGGATCCGGAGCGGCAGGAGCGCCGGCACCGACCCGAGCAGGTCCGCCAGCCCCGCTGGGATCGACCGGCCTGGGTGCTCCCCGATCACGTACGCGAGCCGGTCCTTCGCGTTCCACCAGGAACCCACCGTGTCGACGAGGAAGATCACGCAGAGCAGCGTGTCCATGCCGGCCAGGATGTCGTTCACCTGGGGCGAGTGGACGATCAGGATCAGCCCGACGTCGATCAGGGCGAGGATCGTCAGGAACCCCATGAAGAGCTCGTAGGTCGGCGTGTTCGGCTCGCGTCGCCCGAGCTCGCCCAGGGTCCGCCTGCGCGGCCTGGTGGTCGTGGCCTCCGTCATCGTCCGGGTCTCCCAGCTGCGGCTCGTCCGATCGTAGAGGGTCGGGTTTCCCGGCCGGTGGCCGGTTCGGCGCGACGCATCCCGCTCCACCGAAACCGGCCGGCCGCCATCCGACGAAACCGGGTCTAGACTTGCCGGACGGGGGATGCCTCCATCGGCCGGTCGACCCGGTCCGGAACACCGGTCGTCTCAGGCCCCTCTCAGGGAGGCGGAGGACGCTCCGGCGGAGGCCCCGTCCGCAGGGGGTCGGACCGTCCCCCCTCCTGGACCCAGTTCGGAGATCCGCTCTCGGATGACCGGCGAGATGGACCCGCGGCCGCCATCGACGTCTCGGCGTTGGCCGAGGCGCCTCGGTCGCGCGCGGTCCGGCGCCCGGCGATCCGTCCCGTTCGTCGCCGGGGTGATCGCCACGTTCCTCGCGATCGCGCTCTATGGCATCGTCCGTCCACCGCCGGCCCCGCTGACCACCGGTGACGTCCGCAACGTCGTCGCCAGCGTCCTCGCCTCGCAGACCCCGCCGCCGGCTCGCGGCGAACAGGTGTACGCCGCCATCCAGCCCTCGATCGTCCTCATCCAGAGCACGCTGGCCACGCCCGATCCGTCCGGCGAGACGAGCGCGATCGGGACGGGCGTGGTCGTCAACGACCAGGGAACGATCCTCACCGCGCTCCACGTCGTCGGGGACGCATCGGCCGTGAAGGTGACCTTCCCCGACGGCTCGACCGCCGATGCGATGGTCGCCTCGCGGCAGCCGGAGCTGGACATCGCGACGCTCCAGCCCGATCACGTCCCGCCGACCGTCGTCGCGGCGACGCTCGGCAACCCGAGCTCGATGCACATCGGCAGCGACGCCTACATCGTCGGCAACCCGTTCGGGCTCTACGGCTCGCTGAGCGCGGGCGTCGTGTCCGGCCTCGACCGCTCGTTCCAGATGCCCAACAGCAGCACGGTGATCAAGGGCCTGATCCAGGTCGATGCGGCCGTCAATCCCGGCAACTCCGGTGGACCCCTCGTCGACCGGAACGGCCATGTCGTCGGGATCGTCACCGCGCTGATCAACCCCACGAAGCAGGACGTCTTCATCGGGATCGGCCTGGCCGTCCCGATCAACGCCGCCGGCGGTGGCGCCGGCCTGCCGGCCTACTGAGCCGGAGCGAGATGGATCGCCTGAAGGAGGTACCGCCCGTGGACAACGAGACGACCGGCCGGCCCGCGCCGCCGATGGAGCGCCTCCTGTACGAGGTGAAGAAGATCATCGTCGGCCAGGACCATCTCCTCGAGCGGATGGCGGTCGCGCTCCTCGCCCGCGGACACCTCCTCGTCGAGGGCGTGCCGGGTCTCGCCAAGACGATGGCGATCAAGGCGCTCGCGCAGTCGATCGGCGGCGACTTCAAGCGGATCCAGTTCACCCCGGATCTCGTCCCGGCGGACCTCGTCGGGACGCGGATCTACAACCAGAAGACCGGCGAGTTCACGACGTCGCTCGGGCCGGTCTTCACGAACCTCCTGCTCGCCGACGAGATCAACCGCGCGCCGGCCAAGGTCCAGAGCGCCCTCCTCGAGGTGATGCAGGAACGGCAGGTGACCATCGCCCACGAGTCCCACGCGGTCCCCAACCCGTTCCTCGTCCTCGCGACCCAGAACCCGATCGAGACGGAGGGGACATACGCCCTGCCGGAGGCGCAGGTCGACCGGTTCATGCTGAAGGTCCTCGTCGGCTACCCGAGCCCGACCGAGGAGTTCGCGATCGTGGAGCGGATGACCGGCCGCGTCGACAAGGTCCAGCCGGTCCTCTCGACCACCGATCTCGTCAAGCTCCAGGAGACCGTCGACACGGTCTACGTCGACCCGGCCCTGATCGAGTACGCCGTCCGGCTGACGAACGCCACGCGCTCGCCGCAGCTCCACGGGATGGCGGAGCTCGAGCGGTACATCACCTACGGGGTAAGCCCGCGGGCCTCCATCAACCTGATCCTCACCGCCAAGGCGCTCGCCTATGTCCGCGGCCGCGAGTACGTCCTCCCGCAGGACGTGATCGACATGACCCACGACGTCATGCGGCACCGGCTCGTCCTGTCGTTCGAGGCCCTCTCCGACAACGTCTCCGCCGACCAGATCCTGGCGTCGATCGTGAGCCGGATCCCCGTCCCCGTCGTTCCCCTCCAGGACCATGGCATCCGCGTCGGCGCCTGAGCGCATCCTCCAGCGCCTCGACTGGCAGGTCGTCCGGCGCCTGGACGGCATGCTCCAGGGCGACTACCGGAGCCTGTTCCATGGCTCCGGGCTCGACTTCGCCGCGCTTCGCGAATACCAGTTCGGCGACGACGTCCGGGCGATCGACTGGAACGTCACCGCCCGGATGGACACGCCCTACGTCCGTGAGTATCACGAGGACCGGGAGGTCACGGCCTGGTTCCTGCTGGACCTGAGCCCGTCGGTCGACTTCGGGACGGTCGGCGAGGACCGCGAGAAGCGGACCGTCCTGATCGATTTCGTGGCGACCCTGGCCCGGCTGCTGACCCGCCGCGGAAACCGGGTCGGGGCGATGATCGCGGGCGGGGCCGCCGAGGCGGTGATTCCCGCGGGGACGGGCCGGGTCCAGGTGCTCCGCCTGATCGAGGACCTCCTCCGCCAGCCCCGCCTCCCGAACGCGCCGTTCACGGATCTCGGACCGCTCCTCGAGTCCGCCCATCGGCGGATCAAGCGGCGCTCCCTCATCGTCCTCGTCTCCGACTTCATCGGCGTTCCCGGCTGGGAGCGCTCGCTCGAGCTCCTCCAGCGTCGCCACGAGCTCCTCGCGGTCCGGCTCGTCGACCCTCGCGAGATCGACCTGCCGGACATCGGGCCGGTCCTGATGGACGACGCGGAGACCGGTGAGCAGCTGTACGTCGACACGAGCGACGCCGGGTTCCGGCGCCGGTTCCGGGCCGCCGCCGACGAGCGGGAGGCGCGGATCGCGGCGTCGTTCCGCCGAGCCGGCGTCGAAGCGGTCACGCTCTCGACCGATTCCGACCTCGTGAGAGCGATCGTCCGGATGGCCATGGAGCGGCGGCTCCGGAGACGGAAGCGGGCATGACCTTCCTCTGGCCGTTCATGCTGCTCACGATCGGGCTCGTCCCGCTCTTCATCCTGGCCGCACGCCGGATCGAGGAAGGCCGGCGGCGGAAGCTCACGGCGCTCGGCGGCGTGGGCCGGCTGGGTGCGACAACGGGCGGCGGTGCCGGCGGCACGGGCGGTGCGGGCTCGACGGCCAGGCGGACCGGCTTCGCCGGCGGCACGACGGCCGACCGCGTGGCCGCGGTCCTGATCATCGCCGCCCTCGTGCTGTTCGCGATCGCGATGGCCCGGCCGCAGGCGACCGTCGCCCTGCCGCGGGTCGAGGGCACGATCATGCTCACGTTCGACGTGTCGGGAAGCATGGCCGCCGACGACGTCCAGCCGAGCCGGCTGGAGGCCGCCAAGGCGGCGGCCAAGGCGATCGTCGACCGCCAGCCGCCGGGCGTCGTGATCGGCGTCGTCGCCTTCTCGGACGCGGGGCTGTCGGTGCTCGCGCCGACCTCGGAGCAGGCGTCCGTGATCCAGGCAATCGACCGGCTCGGGCCGGCTCGGGGCACCTCCGTCGGGCAGGGCATCATCGCCGCCCTCGGGGCGATCAAGCAGGCCGAGAGCGACACGCCGGCCAACTACTACAGCAATCGCTCGCCGGAGCCGACCGCGACTCCGGCGCCGGTCGCGCCGGGCAGCCACTCCGAAGCCGCGATCGTCCTGTTCAGCGACGGCGAGAACAACGAGCGGCCGGACCCGGTCGATGCCGCCCAGGTGGCCGCGAACGAGGGCGTGCGGATCCTCACGATCGGCGTCGGGACGACCGCCGGCACGACGCTCGACCTCGACGGCTTCAAGGTCCAGACCGCGCTCGACGAGAGCCTCCTCCAGCAGGTCAGCGACCTGACGAAGGGAACCTACGCGCCGGCCGCGAGCGCCGATCCCGGGACGGTCTACTCCGGGCTGGCGGAGCGGCTCGTGTCGCGCGACGAGGCGATCGAGATCACGGCGCTGGTCGCCGGCGCCGGCCTGATCCTGCTGGTCGCGGGCGTCGCGATCTCGCTGGCGCGGGCCGGGCGGATGCCATGAGCCGGGCGGAGGCACGCTGACATGCAGTTCCAGTGGATCGGCCTGCTGATCCTCCTCGCGCTCATTCCGCTGCTCATCGTCCTGTACGCCTGGAGCCAGCGACGGCGGCGTCGGAGCGGAGCCCGCTATTCGAGCCTGGCCCTGGTCCGCGACGCGCTGCCGGGCCGGGCCCGGTTCCGCCGCCACCTGCCCTTCGCGATGCTCGCCTCGGCCGTCGCGCTGCTGATCGTGGCGCTGGCCCGTCCGTCGGTCGTCCTGAGCGTCCCGACGAACCAGACGACCGTGATCCTCACGATCGACGTATCCGGCAGCATGTGCTCGACCGACATCGCGCCGACCCGCATCCAGGCGGCCGAGGACGCGGCGGTGGCCTTCGTGCAGAACCAGAAGGCGGAGACCCAGATCGGGATCGTCGCGTTCAGCGGCTTCGCCCAGCTCGTCCAGGCGCCGACCAATGACAAGACGGCCCTCCTGTCGGCATTGCGCAGCCTGACGACCGGCCGGCGCACGGCCATCGGCAGCGG
>DATBPR010000086.1:0-7728 GCA_036561285.1 Candidatus Limnocylindrales bacterium
GTCTGGGTTATGCCGTAGTCGGACCGCGACCTACATCGGCGCGGGAAGACTTCGAGGATGCCGTCGCAATATCACGGGATCTTGGCGACAGACGGATCCTGTTCGCGTCCCTCGCGGGGCTGAGCCTGGCCTGCATCCGACTCGGCGATCTCGGCGCGGGGCGTCGTGCCGTGCTGGAAGCGATCGCGCTCGGAGATGCCTCGGGGGAGCGGTACAACAACGCGATGAACCTTCTCGCGCTCGGCCTCATCGAGGCACGCGAAGGCGACCCGGACTCTGCCGGTCGACGGCTCGCCGAGGCGCTCCGCCAGCTTCACGCTGCCGGCGGGCACGGGGGACTGTCGGTCGCATTCGACGTGCTCGCGACCCTGGCCCTCGAACGAGGTGAGCCAGAGAGCGGCGTGCGTCTCGCCGCGGCGGCGGATCGGCTGCGACGGGAAGTCGGCGGTGGCCCGAGTACCGCCATCATCCTGCTCGAGGAGCCGCTCGACCTTGCCCGCCGGACGATGATCCCGGCCGACTTCGAGCTGGCGCTGGCTGCCGGCCAGGGTCTGACCACCGAAGAGGCGGTCACCCTCGCGCTGGAGATCGCCGAGAACGGGATCGCCTGACCTCGAAGAGTCGTCCAGTCCGCGGGCGTCCGGCGAGACCGCCTTGCGGTTCACCCGGTCAAGAGACCGTCGACGTCCGCGGTGACGGCGGTCGACAGGCTCTCCGGGGCGATCGCGAGGACCTCGTCGACGACGGTCTCGAGTGGCGTCGCCGCGCCGATCGCGAGGAGCTCCTCCGTCCGGGCGGCTCCGAGACGGTCGACCGCGAGGCCGCGCGGGTCCGGCATGTGGAGGACCGTGATCGGGGCGAGCATCACGTTGTGCGCACGGGACAGCTCGTACGTCACTCCGGCGATCCGCGCCCCGCGCTCCGGGTCGCCGTGGACGATGTCGATGATGGCCGCCACGACCATCGCCCGGGCGGTCCCCGACGCGAGCCGGCCGGCCGCGAAGAACCGGAGCGCCTCGGCCATCTCGCGCCAGCCGTCCCGCGGCAGGCCGAGCCGGAACAGGATCGACGACAGCAGGGTCTGCGAGTCCGCGACCTCGGTATGGGAGTCCCGCCGACGCATGGCCGCGATCGCCGCCTCCTGTTGCTCCCGGGCCGTGGCGTAGTCGCCGGCGAGCATCAGCGCCAGGACGAAGGCCTGCCGGGCGCGGATCGCCTCGCTCTCGCGCCCGGCCGCGAGGTAGCCCTCGAGGGCGAGGCCCTCGTGATGTCGAAGCGTGTCGGCGTCCTTCGCGACCATGAACACGAACCCGAGGTCGTAGTGGCCGTCGGCGATCAGCACGGGGTCGCCGACGGACTCCGCGAGGGCCAGCCGTTCCTCGTACGCCGCCCGGGCGCCCGGGATGTCGTCCATCCAGTAGGCGAGCCCACCGTCGGCCGCGAGCCCCGCGATCCGGACTCGCGGGTCCCCCGGCTCGCGCACCAGGAGCTCGGTCACGACCGCGCGCCCTTCGCGCAGCCGGCCGCGCTGCTGATACCAGCGCCACGTCGCGGCCATCAGCCGGAGCCCGACGTCCGGATCCTCCGCCGCACGCGCCCATTCCACGGCGGCGCGAAGGTTGTGCTCCTCGTGGTCGAGGTGCCGCATGTTCGTCTCGCCGGCCGCCGTCAGGAGGCCGGCTCCGAGCCGTTCGGCAAGCTCGGTCATCACGGCGGCGTGGCGGGCCTCGGCGCCGGCACGCTCGCCGCTCTCGTCCAGCTGCTCGACCGCGAACTCGCGGATCAACGGGTGCAGGCCGAACCGCGCCTCCTGGTCGGCCGGCAGGGCTTCGGGATCGATGGGCTCGATCCGGACGAGGCTCTTGTCGGCGAGCGACTCCAGGCCGTCCGCGGAATCGATGCCGAGATCGCCGGCGGCATTCACGACCGCCTCCGCCTCGTCGAGCGTGCAGCCGCCGGCGAAGACCCCCAGCCGTCGGAAGAGCCGGCGCTCCGCTTCGTCCAGCAGGTCGTGGCTCCAGGCGATCGCCGCGCGAAGCGTCCGCTGTCGCTCCGGCAGATCGCGGGTTCCAGCCGCCAGGTCCAGGCTGCGACCGAGGCGCTCCAGGATCTGGACCGGGCTCAGCGTCCGGACGCGAGCGGCGGCGAGCTCGATCGCGAGCGGCAGGCCGCCGAGCCGCTCGCAGATGGCCCGGATCGCGGCGGCGGCGTCATCGCCGAAGGCCAGCCCGGGCCGATGGGTCCGTGCCCGCTCCTCGAACAGCTCGATGCCCGCCGAAGCGTCGAGCGGCGGGACCGGATGACCCTGCTCGCCGCCGATCCGGAGCAGCTCGCGGCTCGTCGCGAGGACCCGGAGGTCGGGCGAGGCCCGGACGAGCGAGGAGACCGTGTCCGCCGCTGCCGGCAGGAGCTGCTCGAGGTTGTCGAGGATCAGCAGCGTCGACTGGTCGCGGAGCCGAGCCCGGAGCGCCTGGCCGATCGGCTGGTCCGTGGACTCTCTCACACCGATCGTGGCGGCGATCGTCGATTCGACGAGGGCCGGGTCGCGAAGGGCCGCGAGGTCAACGAACCAGGTCCCGTGCGGGAAGCGCTCCGCGACCGCGCGAGCCGCGCCGAGCGCCAGCCGGGTCTTGCCGCTCCCTCCGGGACCTGTCAGCGTCACGATGCGGCTCTCCGCGAGCGCCGCGCCGACAAGCCGGATCTCCGCCTCGCGGCCGACGAGCGACGTCACGTCGCCCGGCAGGTTCGACGGGGTGTCGAGCGTCCGGAGCCTCCGCCCGTCGTCGGCGACGCCGGGCACGACGAGCCGGTGGAGCCGAGCGGGCTCCTCGAAGTCCTTGACCGCGCGGAGGCCGTCGTCGACCAGCTCGACACTGGCAAGACCCGTCGTCTCGGTCAAGGCGCCCTCGATCGCGGCCGCCAGCGCGTCCGAAAGCACGATCTGGCCGCCGTTCCCGGCCGCCGTGATCCGGGCCGCGTAGTTCACCGCGATGCCGACGTAGTCCTCCGGCTCGCCCTCCCGGAGCCCCTGGCGCAACCGGCCTTCGCCGAGATGGAGCCCCATCCGCACGCGGAAGACGTCGAACGGCCAGGTGGCCGCCGCGATCCGGCGCTGGCCGTCGACGGCGGCCGCCGCAGCGTCGAGCGGGTCCGCGAACGAGGCGAAGGTCGAGTCACCCTCGGTCTTGACGACGTGGCCGGCGTGGGCCTCGACCGCCGCGCGAAGCAGCGCGTCATGGCGGGCAACGGTGGTCGCCCAGCCATCGGATCCGAGGGCGCGCTCGAGCCGCGTCGATCCCTCGATGTCCGTGAACAGGAACGTGACGGACGGTCCGGTCGGAAGTCCCATCGGCCCCGCCATCTTGGCACCCGGACGGGCGTCGCGCGACGCGCCGAGGCCATGGCCGCGACGGTCAGTGGAGCGGCGGCAGCGGCGACTGCTCGCGATGGACCTCCGAGATGGCGGCACGCACGGAATCGACGTCGACGACGCCTCCCTCGGCCAGGCGGCGGAGGACCGCCGCACGCTCCGCCTGATCCCGCTCGAGGTCTCCGGCGCGCCGGCCGAGCCGGATGGCCAGCTCCGGCATCACGCCCCAGGCGAAGTGCTCGAGCCGGTCAGTCCGCTCGTCGCGCGCTGCGACCACGGCCGGCGGAAGACGCTGGACGTGACCCTGCTCGTCCCGCCCGACCGGCCGCGCGTAGTGGGCCGCGACCACCCGTCGGCGTACGTGCCCGTCCGCGCCACGCTCGGCCCGGACCACGACGATCAGGCCGAGGTACGTGAGCTCGTCGTCCGTGAGCCCCACGATCCGGAGCTCGTCGTGGACCTCCTCGAGACGGTCCGCATGGATCGTCGCGCCGATCCCGTATCCGATCGACGCGGCGCGGACCAGCGTCCGGGCGGCGGCGCCCCAGGTGTAGAGCGGCAGGTGGGCCGACAGCTCCGCGGCCACGAGGTACGACGCCGCCGGGGTCACCGGGATCGCCGGTGCCGGGCGGTCCGCGGCCGGCGGCCCGGTCGCCCGCCAGCCGAGCGTCCCGGCCTCCGGCAGCCAGGCGAAGTCCTCGTCGGCCCCCGCCAGGTCGACCCGCCGCGCGGTCACCGGCAGGAAGTCGAGCAGCGCCTCGAAGACCGTCGTCTTGCCGGCGCCCTGCGCGAGCCCTGCCACGATCAGCGGCAGGCGCGCCTCGATAAGGACCCAGGCCAGCGCCGCCAGCTCCGGGTCCAGGACGCCGCCCTGGATCAGTTCGACGATCGACCGGCGAGGCGGCGCGGTGGCGGCCCGGAGCCAGGCGAGACGGTCGTCCATCGCGGCGATGATGACAGGACCTGTCGGATCGACGGTCCAGAATGGCGGCATGACCGAGCCCTACGAGGCGCCGCTCGAGATCGTCCCGCTGACACCGGACCGCTGGGACGACGTCGCCGCCCTGTTCGGGGAAGGCGGCGACCCGAAGACCTGCTGGTGCATGTTCTGGCGGCTCCGGTCGAAGGACTGGTCGTTCACGAGGCCCGAGGAGACGCGCGACGCGTTCCATGCGCTCGTCGACCAGGAGCGCGACCCGGCGCCGGGGCTGCTCGCCTACCGCGACGGGCGGGCGATCGGCTGGGTCAGCGTCGCGCCGCGCGACGACTACGAGAAGCTGACCAACTCGCGCGTCCGGCCGAAGATCGACGACACGCCCGTCTGGTCGGTCGTCTGCTTCGTCGTCTCGAAGACGGAGCGCCGGCAGGGGCTGACCCGGCGGCTCCTCGACGCCGCCGCGGACTACGCGAGAGCTCACGGGGCACCCGGGCTCGAGGCCTATCCGGTCGATCCCGGCGAGGGTCGGATCCCCGCGGCGCTCGGCTACACCGGGATGCTCTCGACGTTCGAGGACGCCGGCTTCGAGGTCGTCCACCGGATCGATTCGCCGCAGGCGACGGTCCAACGGGTGATCGTCCGGCGCGCGATCGACCGATGATCACGCGGACCGGGGGACGACGATCCCGGTCAGCGGTCCCGCGTCAGGAGCTCGAGCACGGCATAGAACGCCAGCAGCGCCAGCGCGATGAAGATCGCGACCAGTCGCCAGTCGATCGATGTCGGGGTTCCGGCGTAATCGCTGTCCGCTGAGACCGGCCCGGCGACGAGGAACAGCGTCACCAGTGCCGCGGAGGTTGCCACACGTGCACGCGTCCGCATCGAAACCCCTCCAACGCCGGACCCCCGCGGACCCGAAGTCTCGCACGGAAGGCGAGCCCGGAATCCGGATCGAGGCCCTGACGCCGGACCGCCTCGACGACCTTGCCGGCCTCTTCGACCAGCCCGGGGATCCAAAGTGGTGCTGGTGCGCGTCGTTCCACATCACCGGCAACGTCAAGGCGCGCCCTCGCGAGGACAACCGCGAGGTCCTGACTGCGCGCACCGTCGAGGGCCCGTCGCCGGGGCTGCTCGGCTACCGCGACGGCCGGGTCGTGGCGTGGGTGAGCGTCGGGCCGCGGGCCAGCTACCGGAAGCTCGCGAACCGGGACTACGCGGACGCGGCGGCGCCCGGCGCCGCGGCGGCGCCGACCGTCGCCGGGGCGGCCTCGGATCCCGACCAGGAGCGCGTCTGGTCGATCGTCTGCTTCGTCGTCGATCCCCGCGAGCGCCGGCGCGGAGTCGCCCGGGCGATGCTCGCGGCCGCGGTGGAGCACGCCAGAGCCGCCGGCGCGACTGCCGTCGAGGCCTACGCGATCGATCCACTCGGCGAGCGGATCCCCAACCCGATCGCCTATGGCGGCATGCGGTCGATGTTCGAGGCGGCCGGCTTCCGGGTGGTCGGCGAGCGCCTCGCCGGCCGCACCCGTTGGCCCCGCCCGGTGGTTCGCCTGGACCTCTGAGCCGCCGTTGCGCCGCCTCCCGGCGGACCACTGGACCCGCGGGGCGAAGCGGCCCGAGCCGGCGTCTACGTCATTCGTCTCGTCCCGGGCACCGTCATTCCGCCGGGTTGACGCCTCGTCCGCGACGCGCGTAGACTGCCCGCCGGCGTGCAATCGCCCGCCCTCATCCAGCTCGCGGAGGCGACTCCGAATGAAGATGAACCACCTGCTCTTCCGGCCGATGACCGCGCCTATTGGCGCTGCCGTCAGCGGGAGGTCTGTGCCCATCTCGAGCTAGCCTGAGGCGGCGGAGCCGCCATCCAGACGAACCACGAGCCGTGGGCCAGACGGGCCCCCGGCTTTTTTGATGCCTCTCCGTGCGGAGAGCCGTCACGCGAGCCGCGAGCCCACCCGATGCGCCGAGTGTCGAAGCGGGTCCGCGGCTCGTTCGATTCCCGGACACCGGACCCGACAAGCGATCCCCGATCCCCCACCCCGACCGCGTGAACCAACCAGGAGCTCACTGACGTGACCGCCACCGTCCTCGGACAACAGAAGATCGCCCGCCCCGACGGTGCCGTCCGCAACGGCGCGACGGTGGCGATCGAGACCGCCCTGCCCGCCCTCCTCGTCGAGAGCGTGACGAAGCGGTTCGTCCTCGGTCGTCATCGCAAGCCGGTCGTGGCCATCCAGGACGTGTCGCTCCGCCTCGAGCGCGGCGGCATCCTCGGGATCCTCGGCGCCAACGGGTCGGGCAAGTCCACCCTCATCCGCCTCGTCTCGGGTCTGCTGACCCTCGACGAGGGCCGGGTCTCGGTCTTCGGCTACGACATCGAGCGAGACGAGATGGAGGTCAAGAGGCTGATCAACCGGGTCAGCGTCGACGCCGCCTTCTTCAAGAAGCTCAGCCCGATGGAGAACCTCCTCTTCGCCGCGCGGCTCTATGGCCTCGAGGCGAAGGAGGCGAAGCCGCGGGCGCTCGACATCCTGGCCCGGCTCGGCATCGGCGAGAAGCGGGTCGGACGGCCCATCGAGCAGATGAGCCGGGGCATGCAGCAGAAGGTCGCGATCGCGCGAGCCCTGCTGACGAGCCCCTCGCTTCTCCTCCTCGACGAGCCGACGACCGGCCTCGACCCGCGGTCGAAGCTCGACGTCCAGGCCTTCGTCGAGGACCTTCGCGAGACGCATGACGCATCGATCGTCCTGACCACGCACGACCTCGACGAGGCCGAGCGGCTGTGCGACTCGATCACGATCCTGGCCGGCGGCCGGGTCGTGACGGAGGACACGCCCGCAGGGCTCATCGCCGCCGAGGCGGCACGCACGGGTCGAGCCGCGACCCTCCACGACGTCTTCATGACCCACACCGGCCGGTCCCTCGACGACGACGTCGAAGAGGACGAGACCGGCGACGACACCGAATGAAAGGAGGTGAGAACGAGATGCAGAGCTTTCCGAACGATCGGCTGTGGCTGATCAACGCGCTTCGCGAGGAGGACATCCGTCGGGCGAACGACGCCCGCCGGTCCGGCCGCCCCGCGAGCTCGATCCGGCGTGCCATCGGCACGTCGATCGTCCGCGTCGGCACCCGTCTGGCGGGTGAGCCGACCTACGAGCTGGCCCGGTCGCGGTGAGCGATCGGGTCGGCTCCCCCACCCGGAGCACCACCATGTCCACGCTCGCCCATGAGCTGAAGGCGTCGTACGCCTTCATGGAACGCAACTTCTTCCTGACCCGGCGCTACTGGGGCTGGGAGATCGCCTTCCTGATCTACTCCGTCGCGGGTGCGCTCAGCATCTCGTTGATCGGGGCCGACCAGGGCGACGCTCACCTGACCCTGATGCTGATGATCGGGGCGATCTTCTGGAACTACCTCTCGA
>DATBPR010000087.1:0-1920 GCA_036561285.1 Candidatus Limnocylindrales bacterium
GGGAACGCGGCCGCGAGCTCCGCGACCGCGGCGTCCACGATCGCGGCATCCGTGACGTGGACAGGAGTGCCGTGACGGCGGGCCGCGGCCCGCAGGCTGCCGGCGATCGCCGGCAGCCGGTCCTCCTCGGCCACCGGGTCAGTCTTCGACGAAGTGCCCGATGATCGTGTTGATGATGCTCAGGACGATCGCGCCGACGAATGCCCAGACGAGTGCGTCCAGCGAGAACTTCGGCGGAAAGCCGGAGATCGAGAAGGGGATGTCGAGCTTGCCGCTGATCCACGCGACGAGCAGCAGCATCCCGGCGTTGATGACGAGGCTGAACAGGCCGAGCGTCGCGACCCGGACCGGCAGCGACAGCAGCCGGACGATCGGCTTGATCAGGCCGTTCACGACGCCCGCGACGAGGGCGAGGAGGATCAGCTGCGGGATGTCGCCCGTGTAGTCGATGTTCGGCAGCAGCCACGTCATGACGGCGAACGCGATCCCCGTCGCGACCGTTCCGATCAGGAACCCTCTCATCGGCCTCTCCTCTCCCGCGCGACGACCCTCGACCCGGCGATCATGGCAGGATCGCCGGTCAGCGGCGCAGCGATTCCTCGAGCCGCGCCTTGACGGCCGGCCACTCGTCGTCGACGACGCTGTACCACGCCGAGTGGCGGATCCCGTCGCCGGGCATGACCATGTGCTTGCGGAAGATCCCTTCGAACGTGGCGCCGATCCCCAGCAGCGCCGTCCGCGACGCCTCGTTGGTCGAGTCCGTCTTGAACTCGACCCGGCGGCAGCCGAGGACCTCGAATGCGTGGGTGAGCATCAGCAGCTTCGCCTCGCGGTTGGCTCCGGTCCGCTGCCACGGCGGCGCGAGCCACGTCCAGCCGATCTCGAGGCGGCGATGCTCGAGGACGATGTTCATGTAGCGGCTGCTGCCGATCGGGCGGCCCGTCGAGGCCTCGACGGTGGCGAACGGCATCTCCGTCCCGGCGTCCCGGGCCCGCAGCGCGGTGTCCGCCCAGGTCCGGAGGTCCGCCTCTGACGCCGGCCGGGCGATCGTCAGGCGCCAGATCGCCGGGTCCAGCCCGACCTCTGCCAGGCCCGGGACGTGGTCGAGCGAGAGCGGCTCGAGCCGGACGACCCGGCCCTCGAGGGTGACCGGCTCGACGCGGCCGGCGACGGTGGGCATGGGGCGGATGGTACGGGACGGCTCGCCGGCGTTGGTTCCGGTCGCGGCCGCTAGACTCGAGGGCAATCCCCGTCGACCCACGAACGGAGCGACCGTGGCCAGCTTCTCCGACACCTTCGACGGCTTCCTCGAGGCGGCGTTCGAGCTCGATCCGCTCTTCGCCACGGCGACCGGCAACCACGACCACGACGGCCGCTGGGCCGACCTGTCCGAGGCCGGCCGGGATCGTCGCCTGCGCTTCGCCGCCGACTGGTCGGCCACGTTCGCCGCGTTCGGCGACGACGTCCTCACGGTCGAGGAGCGGGTCGATCGCGACCTCCTGCTCGGCGAGCTCGCGGTCCAGCGCTTCGGCGACGAGGTCCTCCGCGAGGACGCGTGGAGCCCGCTGTGGTGGGTCTATCTCGTCGGCGGCGGGCTGTTCGACCTGCTCGCCCGCGAGTTCGCGCCGCTCGCGGTCCGGCTCGGCTCGCTGGCCGATCGCGCCGAGGGCCTGCCGGTCGTCCTGGACGCCGCGCGAGCGATCCTCGTGGGCCTGCCGGACCGGCCGGTCGACCGGCTCCACGCGGAGAAGGCGATCGAGCAGTGGCCGGGCCTGATCTCGATCGTCGATGAGGCGATCGAGACCGGCGAGGCCGCCGCGGCCGGTGGCGATGACGACGTCATGGCCGTGCTGCCGCGCCTCCGGGCCGGCCAGGTCACGGCGTCCGCCGCCCTCGACGCGTTCGAGGATCATCTCCGGG
>DATBPR010000088.1:0-6693 GCA_036561285.1 Candidatus Limnocylindrales bacterium
AGCGCCTCCTGCGAGATCCGGTAGAGGACCTCCTCGAGGGACAGCGGCAGGCGCTCGGTCAGGTCGCTGGTCACGACGATCGGCAGCCCGATCCGGCCCTGCAGGGCGGCGCTGTGGGTCCGGAGCGCCTGGAGCAGGCCGTCGTTCTCGAGGTTGCCGGGCCGGAGCTCGAAGATCAGCGCCCGCATCTCGGCGAGGGCCTCGCGCTGGAGGTCGCGCAGCGAGCCGAGCCGCTCCTTCGCCGCGGCCGGGTCGCGGTCGACGAGGAGCTCCGTGCTCCGGGTCACGAGGGTCATGCTGAACAGGGCCTGGGTGACCGAGTCGTGGAGCTCGCGGGCGAGGTGGGCCCGCTCCTGGCTGGAGGCGAGCTCGCCGGCCTGGCGGCGGAGGTCCCGCTCGAGGCGCTCGCGCTCGGTGATGTCTCGGGTCGCGCCGTGGATCCCGGTGAAGATCCCGTCGACGGTCGTGCCGATCGAGCTGACCTCCACCGGCACCGTTCCGCCGTTCGTGTGGACGAGCTCGAGCTTCACGACCTGGCGGGCCGTCGGATCGGCGACGAGCCGGGCCCAGCGCTCGAGGGCGACGGCGTGGCTGGCGGGGTCGACGATCTTCGAGAAGTGCTCGCCGACCAGCTCGCCCTGGCTGAAGCCGGTCATCGTCTCGATCGTCTCCGACACGAACGTGAAGACGCCCTGGTCGTCGGTCGAGAAGACGACGTCCGGGGCGTTCTCGACGAGGAAGCGGTAGCGCTCCTCCGAGACGCGCAGCTCGCGCTCGAGGCGCTCGCGCTCGGTGATGTCGCGGGCGGCGCCCTGGATGCCGGTGAACACGCCGTCCCGGCGGACGCCGACGGAGCTGACCTCGAACGGGAGGACCCGGCCGTCGGCGGCCCTCAGCATGATCCGGTTCGTCAGCTCGCTGTCCGGGTCCGCGGCGAGCATCGCGAACCGTTCCCCGGGGATGTCCTCGGGGCCGTACTCGATCAGGTCGACGAACGGTGTTCCCGCGAGCTCCTCCGGCTCGAGGCCGAGGGAGCGCCGGACCGTCTCGGAGACGTAGGTGAAGCGGCCGCCCGGATCGATCGCGAAGATGATGTCCGGCGAGTTCTCGATCAGGAAGCGGAACCGCTCCTCCGATTCGCGGAGCTCGCGCTCGAGGCGGGTCTGCTCGCTCATGTCGCGGACGCTGCCGTTCGCCCCCGCGAACCGGCCCTCCTCGTCGCGGCTGGCATAGGCGATGAACTCGGCGGGGATCGGGTGGCCGTCCTTGTGGAGCAGGTTGACCCGGCCGCGGAGCTCGCGCCCGCCGAGTCCGTCGTCCTCGCCGAGCTGGAGTGTCCAGTCGATCTCGGCGACCTCGCGCGACGAGGCGTGGACGAGCGCGCCGAAGTGCTTCCCGAGCAGCTCGTCGGCCGCCCAGCCCGTGAGCCGCCGGCTCGTCGAGTCCGAGACGAAGGTGAACCGGGCATCCGCCCCGATCGACCAGACGAGGTCCGGCGAGTTCTGGACGAGGTTCCGGTAGCGGGCCTCGGACTCGCCGAGCAGCTCGTACAGGTTGGCGTTCGTCAGGGCGATGGCGGCCTGGTCGGCCAGCCCCTGCAGCAGGTCCAGCTCGTCGGGCAGGAACTCGCGCGGCGTGGCGTACGACACCGCGAGCGTCCCGATCACCTCGCCCGCCGGAGCGCGGAGGGGGGCCGCGGCGAGGGCCCGGAGGTGGAGTCGCTCGGCGGCCGTGTCGTCGTCCAGCTCGTGCGGGATCCGCGGATCGTTGGCGTAGTCATACGTCCAGATCGGCCGGACCTCTTCCGCCGCGAGGCCGTTGATCCCGCCGCCGAGCGGGAACTCCATCCCCTTGAGCCACGTTTCGGTGTCGGTGTCCATCCCGCCGGAGACGATCACCGGCACGAGGTACGTCCCGTCGTCGGACATCCGGGTGAGGTGGGCGCCATCCGAGGCGAGCAGCCGCCGCGACTCCTCGACGACGCGGGCGAGCAGCTCGCCCGGGTCGCCCAGCGAGGTGATCCGCGCCGAGATGTCGCGCAGCGATCGCTCGGTCTCGGCCCGCGCCTCGAGCTCGCGCTGGGACTGCTCCAGCTCGTCGATCAGACGGGCGTTGAGCATGGCGATCGCCGCCTGGTCCGCCAGCGCGCCGAGGAGGTTCGCCTCGTCCGGGCCGAAGGTCCCCGGCGTCGACGAGAAGACCGCCAGGGTCCCGAGCGCGCCACGCTCCGAGACCAGGGGCGCGATGGCGATCGCCCGGAGGCCGATCTCCGACGCGACCGCGGCGTCGTGGGCGTCGAGGGTGAAGCGCGGATCGCCGAGATAGTCGATGGTGTGGAGCGGGGCCCGCCCCGCGATCGTCCGGCGGACGATGTCCTCGCCGACCCGGCTCGTCTCCCAGCGCCGGCTGCGCTCGGCGTCGAGGCCGCCGACATAGCCCATCGAGATCGTGCCGCTGATGGGGTCGAGGAGGTCGATGATCGCGCCCTCCGAGCCGAGGAGCCGGGCGGCCTCGTCGGCGACGTGCTGGAGCAGCTCGCCCGTGTCGCGGATCGCGGTGATCCGGGCGGCGATCTCGCGGAGGCTCCGCTCCGCCTCCGCCCGCCGGCCGATGTCGCGCTTCGAGCGGTTCAGCTCCTCGATCAGGCGGGCGTTCGTGATGGCGATCGCGGCCTGCGCGGCGAGCGAGCGCATGACGCCGGCGTCGTCGGCATCGAAGGCGTTCGGCTTGAGCGAGTAGACCTCGAGCGCGCCCAGTGGGCCGGACTCCCCGGTGATCGGGGCGATGATCATCGACCGGTAGCCCGTCACCCCGAAGAAGCGATCGTTCAGGGCGGACGGCGGGAAGTGCTCGCCGAGGTGATCGCTCGCGAGGATCGTCCGGTTCTCCGTGACCGCCACGCCCGTCGCCCCGACGCCGATCGGGATCGTCAGGCCGGCCAGCTCCTCGGGGGTGAACAGGCTGCCGATCCCCGAGTCGAACGACCAGCGGAGGACGTCGTTCGCCGGGTCGACGAGGTCCAGGACCGAGCCGTCGCCGCCGACGAGCCGCTTCGCCGCGTCGACGACCTGCTGGAGCAGCGAGCCCGGGTCGCGGATCGCGGTGATCTGAGCCGCGATCTCGCGGAGCGAGCCTTCCGCCTCCGCCCGCCGGGCGAGCTCGAGCGACGACCGATCGAGCTCCTCGATCAGGCGGGCGTTCTGGATGGCGATCGCCGCCTGGTCGGCCATGCCCTGGAGGAGGTCGGCCTGGTTGTCGTCGTACTGGTCGGGCAGGAGACTGCTGACCGAGATCGCACCGAGCGACCCGGACTCGCCACGAAGCGGCGCGGCCAGGACGGACCGGAAGCCGGTCGCCTTGACGAGCGTGTCGGACCGGGCAACGTGCTCGAACCGGCCGTCGGCCAGGTAGTCGCCGGTCCGGAAGGCCTCGCCCGTCGCGACGGTGCGCCCGGCGATCCCCTCGCCGAGACGGAACTCGGCGTCGAAGCCCTCGGCGCGGGTCCGGATGGCGTCGTCGCCCGACGCGTAGGCCCAGCGCAGGGTCACCCCGTCGTCGTCGAGCATGTCGATCCGGGCCGAGGTCGAATCGAGGAGCCGGCGGGCCTCGTCGACCGTCTGCTGCAGGATCGCGTCCGTGTTCCGCAGCGCGGAGATGTTCGCCGCGATCTCGCGGACGGCCCGCTCGGCGTCCGCCCGACGGGAGATCTCGACCTTCGAGCGGCCGAGCTCGTCGATCAGGCGGGCGTTCTGGATCGCGACGACGACCTGGTCCGCGAACGCGGACATCAGCGCGACGTCCTCGTCGTCGTAGGCGTCCGGCCGGATCGTCGCGACCTTCAGCACGCCGAGCAGCGTGGATTCCGAGATCAGCGGCGTGGCCAGGACGGACTTGAGCCCGGCCCTGCGGACGAAGCGGTCGGACTCCTTGAGATGGTTGATCCGCGGGTCGGCGAGGTAGTTGCCGGTCGTCACGGCAGACCGCGCCTCGATGGCCGCGGCGTTGATCCCGATCTCGGCGGCGGCACCCTCCGTCGTCCCGGGCAGGTCGCCGCCGAACTTGCCCTCGCCGGACGCGGTGGTCCAGCGGATCCGGCCGGTCGCCGGGTCGACGATGTCGAGCTGGGAGCGCTCGCCCGATAGGAGCCGGCGGGCGGCGTCGGTGACCTGCTGGAGGAGCTCGGTCGGGTCGCGGATCGCGGTGATCCGGGTCGCGATCTCCCGGAGCTCCTGCTCCGCGCTCGCCCGGCGGCGGATCTCCGCGCCGGACCGCTCCAACGCGTCGATGAGGCGCGAGTTGCGGATCGCAATCGCCGCCTGGTGGGCGAGGGCCTCGGCGAGCGCGACCTGCTCCGCCCCGAACGCCGCGACCTCGGCGCTCCCGACCTGGAGCACACCGAGCAGCGTGTCCTCGACGAGGAGCGGGGTGATCACGAGCGATCGCACCCCGTCGTCCGCGACGGCGTGGTCGAGAGCGGGATCGTGGCGGAACGACTCGTCGTGGGGGTAGTCGTCCACGACGACCGTCCGCCGCTCGGCGATCGCCTGGCCGGAGGCGCCGTACGAGTAGGGCTCGCCGTCCTCGTCGACGGCGGCGCCGCCGATGTGCGGCCCCGCGCCGAGGAATGTGTAGCCGACGCGACCGGCGCCGCGCCCGATCAGGTCGATCCGCACCCGGTCCGCGTGGAGCAGGCGGGCCGCCTCGTCGACGACGTGCTGAAGGAGGTCGGACGAATCGCGGATCGCGGTGATCCGCGCCGCGATCTCCCGGAGCGCTCGCTCCTCGTCCGCCCGCTGCCGCTCGACGGCCTGCGACGTCGCGAGTGCCTCGATCAACCGGGCGTTCGTCATCGCGATCGCCGCCTGCCCGGCGAGCGCCTCGAGCAGCAGGGCGTCGGCCTCGGTGAACGCCTCGACCTCGCCCGTGTAGACGGTGAGCGTCCCCATCGGACCGCGGTCGCCGACGAGCGGCACCGCGATCACGGACCGGATGGCATGACGCTTGACATGGGCGTCCGGAGCGTCGGCGTGCTCGAAGCGGTCGTCGTGGAGGTAGTCGCCGGTGAAGACGGGCCGCATCTCGCGAACCGCCCGCCCCGAGATCCCCTCGCCGGCCTTCGCCTCGCCGCTTCCGGCGATCGGCCCGAGACCGGGCAGCTTGCCCGTCGCCGCGTCGTAAGCCCAGTAGAGGCCGCCGTCGCGCTCATCGAGGAGGTCGATCCGGGCGCCGTCGGCGGCCAGCAGGGCGGCCGCCTCGTCGACGGCGAGCTGGAGGACCTCGGTCGGGTCGCGGAGGACCGTGATCCGGGCGCCGATCTCGCGCAGGGCCCGCTCCGTCTCGGCCCGCCGCTCGACCTCCGCCCGGGAGCGGGCCAGCTGGTCGATCAGCTCGGCGTTCGCGATCCCGATCGCGGCATGGTCGGCCAGGGCCCGGACGAGGGCGATCTCCGCTTCGCCGTACGCGCCGACGCGCGGGGTGTACGTGCCCATGGCCCCGAAGACGCGGTCGCCGACCATCATCGGCGCGACGATGAAGGAGCGGATCCCGAGGGTCCGGACGAGCCGGTCGGCGCCCTCGAAGTGGACGAAGGACGGATCGTTCGGATAGTCGTCGCTGATGACCGTCCGGCGTTCGGCTGCGGCCCGGCCGAACATGCCCGCCCCGGGCTCGACCTTGAGCTGGCGGACCCAGCGCCGGCGCTGGTCGTCGGTGATGCCGGCGTCGTCGGCGAACCGGAGGACGCCGGTCGCCGGATCGAGCAGGTAGGCGAGCGCGCCCGCGGAGTGCAGGAGCCGGGCCGCCTCCTCCAGCGCGTGGTGGAGGATCGCCTGGTTCTCCGGCGTCACGGGCGAGGCGGGCGTCGGGGACGATCCGCCGACCGGCGGCGCGACCGCATGATGCCGCGCCCGGGGCTTCGCGGGCGGGCGCTCCGACGGCTGCGGGTCCGGGCGCGGACGGGCGCGCCTCGGGCTGGTGGTGGCCACGGTCCGAGGATAGCCGCCGCATTCGGGCTCCGCGATCGACGCGGGAGGGGGGCCTCTACGTCATTTGTCGCGGCGGACCCTCGTCGGGCGGCGGGGCGGGGGGGCCGTCCATCGTCCCGACGAGGCGACGGCCAACGACGGCCCGGGAAGTCGACCGCAGCCGACGGCCCGGCCCGGGGTCCGGACCCGACGATGCGGTCCGACGCCGAGGAACCGGCGACACCCTTCCACCACTGAGGTACCGCGACGCCATGAACCCCCGAAGCAGCCTGCGCCCGCTCGACGTCGTCATCCGGATCGCGATCGTCGGTCTCGTGCTCGGCACCGCCTACATCCACTCGACGCTGGGCGGCCTGCTCTTCACCCTGAACGCCCTCGGCTACCTGGTGGCCGCGGTCGCGATGATCATCCCGCTCGGGATCGCCATCCGTTTCCGCTGGTTCATCCGCCTCGGCCTGATGGGCTACGCCGCGACGGCCATCGCCGCCTGGGCGGTCCAGGGCCCGTACTACACGACGGCCTACATCGCCAAGGCGATCGAGGTCACCCTGATCGTCCTCCTCGCGGTCGACTTCGCCCGCATGGACGGCAACCCCGTCACCGTCGTCAAGCGCGAGGTCGCGCTGCTCACGGCCAGGCTGAGCCGGCGCCCGGCGACCGGCCAGGCCGGCGCCTGACCCCCGCCCCGCCTCGAGAGCCTCGGAGACCC
>DATBPR010000089.1:0-2210 GCA_036561285.1 Candidatus Limnocylindrales bacterium
CCAGCCAGCGCTGGCACCTGTGGATCCTGGACGTGAACGGGATCCGTGTCGTCATCCTGACCACGGACTATGCCGGGACGTCGGCGGCTGACCGCACGGCGCTCCAGGCGATGGTGGACTCGCTCCAGATCCAACCCTGAGCCAACCACGGGTCGGGCAGCTCCGGCTGCTCGGCCCGGCTCGGCCCCCTCAGACGACGCGCAAGTCCAGCAGCTTGCGAGCGATCACGAGCCGCTGGACCTGGCTCGTCCCCTCCCCGATCTCGGTGAGCTTCGCGTCGCGCAGGTAGCGCTCGACCTTGTACTCGGTGACGTAGCCGTACCCGCCGTGGACCTGGATCGCGGCGTTCGTCACCCGGCTGCTCACCTCCGAGGCGAACAGCTTCGCCTCCGCGCCGGCGACCGTGTAGTCGCGGCCCTGGTCCTTCAGCCAGGCGGCCCGGTAGACGAGCGCGCGGGCCGCCTGGATCTCGGTCGCCATGTCGGCGATCATGAACGCGACCCCCTGGAAGGTTCCGATCGGGCGGCCGAACTGCTCGCGCTCCCGGCTGTAGGCGACGGCGGCCTCGTATGCGCCCTGGGCGATGCCGAGGGCCATCGCCGCGATGCTGATCCGCCCGCCATCGAGCACCTTGAGGAACGTCCGGAAGCCCTGGCCCTGCTCGCCGAGCAGGTTCGCCGCCGGGATCCGCGCCCCGTCGAAGATCAGCTCGCCGGTCGCCGACGCGTGGAGGCCGAGCTTGTCCTCCAGCCGCCCGACCGAGAAGCCGGCCGTGTCGGCCGGGACGATGAACGCGCTGATCTCGGCGACGCCCTTGTCCGTCGTCCCGGTCCGGGCGGTGACGACGTACGTCCCGGCCTGCCCGGCGTTCGTGATGAAGCGCTTGCCGCCGTCGAGGACCCAGCTGTCGCCGTCCGGCGTCGACTCCCGGCGCGCGGTCGTCCGGGTGCCGCCTGCGTCGGATCCCGCGCTGGGCTCGGTCAGACCGTACGCACCGATCACCTGCCCGGAGGCGAGCGGACGCAGGAACCGCTCCTTCTGCTCGGGCGTGCCGGCGATCATCAGCGGCCCGCAGCCAAGGGACGTGTGCGCGGCGACGATGATCCCGAGCGAGCCCCAGACCCGGCTGATCTCCTCGACGGCGATCGCGTAGGCGAGCGTGTCCATCCCGGCCCCGCCGTCCGCCTCGGGAACCGGGATCCCGAGCCAGCCCATCTCGCCCAGGCGGTCCACGATCTCGCGTGGAAATCGGTGCTCCCGCTCGTGCTCGTCGACGACGGGCGCCACCTCGGTCTCCATGAAGTCCCGGACGGTGTCGCGGAGGAGGGCGTGCTCGGGCGCGAGATCGAGGTCCATCGGCCGAGCGTAGCACCGGCCCGGAGGCCCGGCAGAACGACCGCCGGGACGCCCGTCCGCCGTCGGCCACGCCCCAGCCCGGCCGGTGCTAGCCTTCGCCGATGGACCAGGCCCGGGCCGACGCCAGTCGCGGGGGTTCTGCTCCGAGCGCGCAGCCGGTCGCCTCCACGTCCGGCGCGTTGCGCCGGGACATCCTCGTCCGCCTCCGGCGATCGGGACCCTCGACACCCGACCAGCTCGCCGCCGAGATCGGCGCGAGCCGGACCGGTGTCCTCCAGCAGCTCCGGGCCCTCGAGGCGACGCACTTCGTCAGCCGCCAGACCGTCCGCCACGGAGTCGGCCGTCCGCGCCACCTGTACGACATCACGCCCGATGCCCAGGAGCTCTTCCCGACGAACTACGACGGGCTGGCGGCCGGGCTCCTGGCGGCGATCGGCGCGGTGGGCGGCGATGCCCTGATCGAGCAGATCTTCCAGGCCCGCCGGCGCCAGGCAGGCGAGCGGGTCCGGGTCCAGCTCGATGAACGGGTCGAGCCGGGGGCAGCGCTCGGCGAGCGGGTCACGGCCCTCGCCGCGATCCAGGACGAGCAGGGCTACCTCGCCGAGGCGGTCGTCGAAACGGACGGGACGATCTGCCTCCGCGAGCACAACTGCGCGATCCTCGACGTGGCCCGGAGCCAGCCGTCGGCTTGCGACGCCGAGCTTGCGATCTTTCGCGACGTCCTCGGCGTGACGGTCGAGCGCGAGACGCACATCGTGTCGGGCGACCGCTGCTGCTCGTACCGGATCACGGAGACGCACTGAGGCGGCGGCCCGGATCGAGCCACCGCCTCAGGCCTTTGATCACTTCCCCGA
>DATBPR010000090.1:0-2910 GCA_036561285.1 Candidatus Limnocylindrales bacterium
ATCGGGCCCCAGCCGACGTTCTCGTCCGTCCCGAACTTCAGCTTCTTGAAGAGCGTGACGAGGCTGGCGACCATCACCTCGCCGTGGACCCGCCGGCCGCCCGGCGCCGGTGCCTCGGCGAAGACGTCCAGCGGTTTCAGGGTGACCGCCCGGTTGGCGTAGGTGTAGTGGTCGGCGTCGATCCGGTGGACGTAGGCCTTCCGCTCGCCCCACTCGAGCCGGTCCACGTAGTACTGGACCGACTCGTGCAGGTAGATCGCCCGCTCGTGGACGAGGACCTGCGCCGAGAAGAGGTCGACCTCACCGAGGACGCGCGGCCGATCCGGCGACGTGTCGATGATCACGACGTTCTCCGGCGCCGCGCTCCGGAGGGAGACCTCCGATGCCGGAAAGTTCTCCGAGCTCCAGTACCAGCGCCCGTCGTCCGCCTGGCGGATGTGGCCCGATTCGCCGACGAACGCGAGCAGGTCGTCCGCCGGCCCCGGCCCGAAGACCTCGCCCGGCTCGAACGGCAGCTCGAAGGTCGCGCAGCGGAGATGCGCGATCAGCACATGCAGGTTGTCGGGGTCGAGGCGGGCTTCCTCCGACTGGCCGTCGAGGAGGAACTCCGGGTGGTGGACCACGTAGCGATCCACCGGCGCTCCGGACGAGACCAGGATGCCGACGCTCGTCCCGCCACGCCGGCCCGCCCGGCCGATCTGCTGCCAGGTCGACGCGACCGACCCCGGATAGCCGGCCAGGATCGAGACGTCCAGGCGGCCGACGTCCACGCCGAGCTCGAGGGCGTTCGTCGCGACGACGCCGAGGATCTCGCCCTCGCGCAGCCCTCGCTCGATCTGGCGGCGCTCGAGCGGCAGGTAACCGCCGCGATAGCCACGGACCCGGGATCGGGGTCCGAGGTCCTGGCGGAGCGCCTCGCGGAGCGTCGAGAGCATGATCTCGACCCCCGTCCGGCTCCGCCCGAACACGACGGTCTGGCGACCCGCCCGCAGGAAGGGCATCGCCCAGCGATGGGCGACGGTCATCGACGATCCACGCGCGCCGGTGGCCCGGTCCGCGAGCGGCGGCTCGACGAGAAGGACGTGGCGCTCGCCGCTCGGGGCGCCGTTCCGATCGACGAGCACCGGCGAGCGCCCGGTCAGCGTGGACGCGAGCTCGAGCGGGTTCGCGATCGTCGCCGAGCAGCAAACGATGATCGGCCGGCTGCCGTAGTGGGCGCAGAGCCGGAGGAGGCGCCGGACGACGTTCGCGACGTGGCTCCCGAACACGCCGCGATAGGTGTGCAGCTCGTCGATGACGATGACCCGGAGCTGCTCGAACAGCTGGAACCACTTCGTGTGGTGGGGGAGGATCGCCGAGTGGAGCATGTCCGGGTTGGTCACGACGACCTGCCCCGCGCCGCGGATGGCCGAGCGGATGGGCGCCGGCGTGTCCCCGTCGTAGGTCGCCGACGAGATCGTCAGGCCGGCCGCCCGGGACAGCTCGCCGAGCTCCGCGACCTGGTCCTGGCCGAGGGCCTTGGTCGGGAACAGGAAGAGCGCCCGCGCCGCCGGATCGTCCGCGATCGCCTGGAGCGCCGGCAGCATGTAGCAGAGGGTCTTGCCCGACGCGGTCGGGGTGACGACGACCACATCCCGCCCCGCGCGGGCCGCCTCGATCGCCTCCGCCTGGTGCGAGTACAGCCGGTCGATCCCTCTCGTTTCCAGCCCGCTCCGGATCCGCGGATCCAGCCACTCCGGGAACGGTCGCCAGTCCGGCTCACGGGCCGGGATGACGGCGTGGTGGGTCACGCCGTCCGCCAGGGATGGGTCCTCGAGGACGCGGGCGAGGACGGCCTCCGTCGCGGCCGGGGCGTAGGTACGCATGGCGGGCCCTCGATTTGGAACGGATGTGCGATTTGGCGGAGTGTAGCAGGAGGCTCCGCCACGCTTGTGACAGGTTCGCTGTCACGACCCGCGGTGAGTTGACATGTCAGCTACCGGCAGCTACGCTCGACGGCAACCCATGGACGACCTGAGCGCGCCGCCGCCCCGTCATCGCCGGCGCCCCGAGCCGGGCCCGGACGGCTCGGCACCCGACCCGGCTGCCGTCACGACCCTCGACCCCGACGACGCCGCGCCCGACGCGAGCCAGCGCGTGGACCTCACCGGTCTGTCCGTCGCGGGCATCACCCGTCGACGCGTCGGCTGGGCGGCCGCGGCCCTCGTCGCGGCCTGGATCGTGGTGCTGTTCGCCCGCCAGGTCGGCGATGCCCAGGCGGCCTCCAACCACGCCGTTCAGCTCGCCACCGACAACACCGCCCTGTCCGACGAGGTCGATTCGCTCCAGAACGAGCTGGACCTGATCACCCGTCCGCAGTACGTCGGCCTCGAGGCACGGGCACACCGCTTCGGCAGCCCGCGCGAGATCCCGTTCACCCTGGACCCGTCGGTGCCCGCCCCGGTCGACGGCGCGCCCGGCTCGGCCTCCGTCCGCCTCGGCGCCGCGAACGACCGCCAGACGCCGCTCGACTCCTGGCTTTCGCTCCTCTTCGGCCCGCCCGACTGACGCACGGGCCTGCGGTCTGCGAGCCCCAGTGTGTTTTTGGCCGCCGGTGCGCGCCGCATTGGGGCCGCGGCGCGCACCGACGATGGATCCGCCAGGCGGCGCTCGGTTCGCCGACGGATGGAGTGGCGTCGAACGGCCTCTGGCCGGCACGACGACCGTAGGCGGCGGCCGACGCTCAACGGAGGGGCGAACTAGTACCCCGGGAATCGCGCGGCCCGTAGGCCGGTGCCGCGGCGCGCCGGTGCACGCGCGCACGTCCCGGATGCACGGGGCTCGATGGTCCCGTCGCGGTCCGGTCGGGGTGGCTCCGGGGCGGTCCGGCCACCCGTCCGGCGGGCTCGCCGACGCCCTCCCGGTCACCGC
>DATBPR010000091.1:0-9900 GCA_036561285.1 Candidatus Limnocylindrales bacterium
GCGCCCGGCACGGCAGGCCCAGGCGCGGTCGCAGCACGCGCTCGAACCAGCTGCGCCTCCAGCCGCGCGAGACGGTCCCGGGCTTGCGCGAGACGGGTCCGGAGTGAGCCGGCGGCCGCCGTGTCATTCGAAATCCGGCTCGTCGCCGCATCGAGGGCCGCGGCGAGATCCGTGTTCGCCGCCGTCAGCCCGTCGAGCTGACGGCGGAGGTCGGCCGAGCGAGATTCCTCGTCCGCGAGCCGGGCGAGCAGGCTGTCCGCCGACACCGGCGCGTCCGAGAGCGGTGCGCTCGCGGCGGTCCATGCCGCCGCCGCTCGGACCGTGGCGACCGCCAGCAACAGGCTGGCCACGACGGTCCCGATCACGATGAGCCGGCGCACGATCACTCGCATCACGAGACCCTCCGATCTGCGGGCGCCACGGGAACGAAGTCCACGTCGTGCCGGACGGCCCAGAAGCGATGGGTCGCCGCGGTCCCGACGATCACGCCAAGGCCGACGTACAGCGCGAGGAGAGCGGCCGAGTCCGTGCCCGCGAGGAGCCCGTGCACCCAGGCGATGACGAAGACACCGACGCCGGCGCGGTGGATGATCAGCCACGCCCCCGGTGGCAGGAGTCGGGTCCAGCGCGCGGTCATGCCAGTGACCAGCAAGGCGTACAGCGCCAGCGTACCGAGGGCCACGGGAGCGGTCCGGAACGCGGACAGCCCCGGCACGATGGCGCCCGCCAGACCGACGCCAGCCCATGGGTCCACGACGATCGAGACGACGTGAGCGGCCACGAAGGCGAGCGTGAACAACCAGAGGCTGTCGTGCCACGGAAACAGGACGCGGGAAACGCGCCAGACGGCCTTGTTCGTGGGATGACTCAGCACCAGCCCGATCACGATCTGGATCGCGAGCAGGACCAGCGCCACGATGCCGGCTGCGCGCGAGGCAAGCCAGACCCGGAGCTGCGCCTGGTGCACCGATGTCGCCGGAACGATCTGGTCGGTCTCGAGGATCGCCACGAGACCGAGCACGGCCAGGATGACGACGATCCCGCCGCTATCGAGCCTGGAGGCTGGACCGGGCCGCCGAGCCGTGAGCCGGGCAACGAGCGAAGCCAGTCGCGCCCCGGGACGGGGCCGAGGCGGGTGATCCAGGCGCGCCGCCGTGGGGTCGGTGGCAAATGGTTCGGAAGGCCGCGCCGCCGCGGCAACCTGTGAGCGATCGAGCATGGTTGTCGTCCCTGATCGACCCGACGTGGGCGGGTCCCATCTCCTTGAGGCAATTGGCGGCTGAGAGGTTTCACCGGTCGCGCGTCCGAACGTACGCCGGGTCAGGGGACCATCGGTTCAGGCCCGTCGTCGTGCGCCTGGCGGAGACTCGACCGCATGACCGTCAACGCGGTCCGGCGCGCACGTCGCCGGCCCGTCCCTCCCCTCCCGGAGCAGAACGGCGGGTCGTCGGACTCGCTGGCGATCGGCGAGATCGACCAGACCGTCTTCGACTGCCCGCGATGCACCCGGCCGCTGGCCGTGGGCACCCGCCGTTGCCCCGGCTGCCGGACCCGCCTGATGGCCGGCGTGCCGCTGGCGAGGGCGTCGAGCTTCATCGTGGCCGGTCTGGCCGTCGGCCTCGCCGTTGGTGGCGGCGGTGCCGCCGCGTTCGGCCTCACCCAGGCGCTGGCCGCCGCGCCACCGACGCCGATCGTCGCGGCCTCCTCTGCACCGATCACGGGCGGGCAGCCCGGGTCGACCGCTCGCCCGTTCCCGTCGGCCGTCCCCGGCTCGGGCGGCTCGACCGGCGGGATGCCGTCGATCAGCAGCTCCGCGCTCGTCCAGGCGGCCTCGGTCAACGAGCGTCTCCGCCTCGCCGAGGCGACCCTCCGTTCGGCCCTTGCCGCCTCCCGGTTCGATGCGGCGCTCGTCGCCCAGACGCTCCGGACGGTGTCCGCGGACACGGTCTACGGCCAGCAGCTCGCGGGCAAGATCGCGGCGTGGCCCGCCTCCGCGTCGGTGGGCAACAACATCGGACTCGCCTACAACGGCATCCACGACACGGCGGTCGAGGCGCTCGTCCAGTCGGTGACGAACACGACGGCGTACAAGCAGTCCGCCAGCGCGATGATCCGGCTCCTCGCGGGCCTCTCGGCGGTGGACGCCCAGATCGTGGCTGTCGCGACGGCCAACGGCGTCACGCTCCCCGAGGCGTCGCCCAAGCCCTGACGCCCGCCGCCGCGAACCCTCAGGGCGCTGACGCACCGGGTGCGCTCGCAACCGGAGACGGCATCGGTCCCGGGGGTGCCACCGGCGCGTAGCCGGTGAGCTCCACATAGGCCTCGCCACCCAGCCGCGTCCCGTTCCGCGTCGCCGCCACGTGCTGCGAGCCCTCCCAGTACACGACCCCCGTCGACGCGCGGGTGTCGAGCTCCTGGTCCGCGACCGTCGGCGAGAGGTCGACCTCCAGGCCCTCGGCCGGGATCCGGATCCGCCAGCCGGCCGGATAGTCGGCGCCCGTCGCCGGACTCTGCCAGCGGCCGGTCGTCTCGACGGTGAAGGCCTCCCGGGCCAGGTGCGTCGTGCGTCCGTCCGCGTCGACGAGCGTGCCGTAGACCAGCGGGTACGAGCCGTCCGCGTCGCGGACCAGCGACAGCGTCAGGTCCGTCCCGTCGGCGAGGTTGACGGCGAACCAGTCCCAGCCGCCGCCACCGACCGCGATGAAGTCGCCCCACTGGTGGTCGAACCAGGCCTCGCCGGTGACCGGTTCGGTCCGCCCATCGAGGGTGATCGACCCCATGGCCGACATCGCCGTCCGCGAGTAGTAGTACGACGAGCCGCCCTCCGCGAAGTCGATCCAGCCAATCCGGTTGTGGAGCGCCGGGGACTTGGTCGCCGCCAGCCGGAGGTCCAGGCCGAGGACGCCGCCGGTCGGGCTGGCGGGGTCTGCGACCGCCGATGCCGTGAGGTGATCGCGGCCGTTTCCGCCGGTCATCGTCCACGGGACCGGGGCGGTCGCGAGGGATGCCCCCGCGGCCTCCGCCCGCCCCGGCGCGATGGACAGGTCGAACCCGTTCGCCGGGGAGTGGTCGACCTGCGGCCCGATCTCCGTCCGCTGGGCGAACCGGAAGGTCTGACCCGTCTCGTCGGTGATCGCGAGGTGCGATGCCCAGGACACGGGCAGGCCGCCGCGCTCCGCCCGGAAGATCACGAACTCGAACCCGTAGCGCCGGCCGTCCGACGTCCGGAGATGGCCCGTGTCGTACCACCATTCGGTCAGCCGGTCGTGCGGCGCGTCGTCCGCGGGGAGGATCACCGGTTGCGGATCGGCCGGTTGCGAGGGGGCCGGCGTCGCGGCCGGGGCCGTGGGATGCGCGGCCGGCGGGTTGGCGAGGATCGGCGCGCCGGCACAGCCGGCGACGAGGATCGCGACCAGCGCGAGCGCCGCCGCGGTCGCCAGGCTCGCCGTCTCGATCCGGGGCACCCGCCGGAGGGCGCGCGGCAGCCACCAGTTCCAGTCGCCGAGGAGCCGCATCGTCGCGGGGACGAGGAGCGCCCGGACGACCGTGGCGTCGAGGGCGACCGCGATCGCCATCCCGATCCCGAGGGCCTTGATCAGGACGATGTCGGCGAAGGCGAACGACGAGGCGACGACGACCACGATGAGCGCGGCCGACGTGACGATCCGGCCGCTCCGCTCGAGCCCGCGCGCGACCGCTTCTTGGTTGTCGCCCGTCCGGTCCCACACCTCCTTCATCCGCGACAGGAGAAAGACCTCGTAGTCCATCGACAGCCCGAAGAGCACGCAGAAGAGGATCACCGGCTGGGTCGTCTCGACGAACCCGAGCGGCTGGAAGCCGAGCAGCGACGAGAGGTTGCCGTCCTGGAAGATCCAGACGAGGGCGCCGAACGAGGCGACGATCGAGAGGGTGTTCATCACGAGCGCCTTCGCCGGCAGGACGACCGACCGGAGGAGCAGGAACAGCACGGCGTAGGTCGTGACGAGGATGAAGAGGGCGGTCCGGGGGAAGTCGGCCGCGACCCGGTTCACGACGTCGGCCACGTCCGCCGCGCCGCCTCCGACCAGCACGGTCATCCCGGCCGGCGGGGCAAGGGCGCCGCCCGGGCTCCGCAGGTCGGCGACCAGCTGCCGGCCCTCGTCCCGGTTCGGGCCGTACGGCGTGGTGATCGTGAACGCCGTGAGGTCGTCCTTCGTCGTTGCGGCCAGGGCCATCGCGACGAACCGGTCGCGCGGCCCGTTCGGATCCGCGTAGAGGAGCTGGTATTGCGCCTCGGTCAGGCGCGGATCGACGTCGACGAGGGAATCGATCCGGCGGATCCGCGGGTCCGCCTCGAGGCGTCGCGAGTAGTCGTAGAGCGCGGCGACGTTCGCCGGGGACGTGGCCGGGCCGGTCGTCCGGATCGCCAGCTCGATCGGCGCGAACTCGCCTTCGCCGAACGCGTTCGCGAGCCGATCGAAGGCGGCGCGCGACGGGACGTTGGCGGGGAGGATCGTCGAGTCCGGGGCATTGAACCGGACATGGAGGAACGGCAGGCCGAGCGCGAAGAGCAGCGCGAGCGTCGGCAGGAGGACCGCGACCGGCCGCCGCATCACCCAGCGGGCGAGGCGCGCCCACGGTCCGTCCGGATCGTCACGCGGGACCACCTGGCGGATCGCCAGCGCGTCGACGCGGTGCCCGAAGATGGCCAGCAGGGCGGGCAGGAGCGTGAGCGCCGCCGACGCGGCGAGCAGGACGACGACGGCGCCGGCGATCCCCACCGAGCGCAGGATCATGAACTCGAACAGGACGAGGCCCCCCAGGCCGAGCAGGACCGTCAGCCCGGAGAAGAACACCGCCCGGCCCGCGGTCCGCACCGTTGCCTCGACGGCGGCCGCGACGCGATCGTCCGCTTGGTCGTCCGCTCTGCTCGCGAGCTCCTCCCGGAACCGGCTGGTGAGGAGCAGCGAGTAGTCGACACCGAGGCCGAGCCCGAGGAGCGTGGCGAGGTTGAGGACGAAGATGCTCATCGGCGTGATGCCCGCGATCACGTAGATCGTCGCGAGGGCCACGAGCACGGCCGCGCCACCGACGGCGAGGGGCAGGGCCGCGGCCACGACCGATCCGAACACGACGAGCAGCGCGATCGCGGCGAGGGGCAGGGAGACGAGCTCGCTGCGGCGGAGGTCGGACTCGGACACGGTCTGGACGTCGCCGTAGAAGGCGGGGCCGCCCGCGAGCTGGACCTCCAGCCCGGCCGGCGCACCGAGCCGTTCGCGGATCCCCGGCAGGGCCGCCGGCGAATCGTCCGGCGGGATCGACAGGAAGACGACGTCGTACGCCGTGTGCCCATCGGCCGAGACCTGCCGCGGGCTGAGCGTGTGCGGGAGGATCCGGACGACGCCGGGTGCCTCGGCGACGTGGGCGATCGCGGCCGCCGCGGCGGTCTCGAACGCCGGCGTGCCGGCCGTGTCGGTCGCGCTGTGCAGCACCACGACGACCGCGGACGGTGGCGTGTCCAGCTCGTCCTGGAGGAGGGCCTTCGCCCGGGCCGATTCGAGATCGTCGAGGATGAAGCCGCCGGCGCGCAGCGCGCCCACGACGCGCGGCGCGAGAGGCAGCGCGAGCAAAAGGACGATGGTCCAAGCTGCGACGATCCACCATCGCCGGCGCACGGTGAACCGGCCAAGCCGCGCGAACGGATCGGAGGCAGCATCGATCGCGGTACGCCGTTTGGGGGACGCCGACATGACGCGGGACATGCTACAAAGCCCGCGTCGGAAGCGGGGTTTCGGGGGCTTCAGGAGGCACGACGATCCAGGCCCCAGGACGCGTCCTCGGTACCGGTGCTCCCCCAGACGGCGAGACGGCCGCCGGCGAACCTGCACGGCCTCCGTCGCCGGTCGAGGCCTGGGCCGCGCGGCTCGTCACCGAGGTCGCCCGCGACCAGCCGGCCCAGCACGTCTCGGTCTTCGTGCCCGACACCGTCGCCGGCGGGCTCCGCCTCGTGGCCCAGAACTGGGGCGCCGGCGAGGACACCGGCGAGGTCGTCGTCGGTGAGTGGATCGTGCCCTTCAGCGCGTCCGTCTGCGGGCGGGTGTATCGCACCGGCGCCGCAGCGCTCTGCGCGGACGTGGCCCTCGACCCGGACTATCGCCCGTTCCCGGGCGGCCACAGCCGGTCGTCACTGACCGTGCCCGTCGGCAAGCTCGGCGCCGTCGTCGCGATCGTGAACATCGAGGCGCCATGGGTCGGGGCGTTCTCGGTCCGCGACCACGACCAGGTGTCGGCCGTGGCGGCGGCGGCGGTGGAGTCGTTCCCGGTCTAGAGGTCCGCGATCGACGGGCGACCGCGCATCCAGGCCAGCTCCGTGTCGAGCATGAACCGGGCGCCCCACTCGCTCGGGTCGACGCCCCAGTCGCGGAACTCGCGAACGCAGGCGACGAGCGCCTCGACGGCCGCGGGATCGGGACCGGCGATGACCGCGTGGATCGCGGCGAGGAGCCCGGCCGGCTGCTCGGGGAGATCCCGGAGGACCCGGAGCAGCCACTTGAAGCCGGGGTAGAGCACGGCGTTGTGGGCCAGGATCAGCCGGCTCGCGAAGACGACGACGTTCGGTCCGGCCAGCCCGCGCAGCCAGGAGTTGCCGGTCCGGTCGGCCTCGCGCGCCATCCAGTGCCAGTACGACAGCTGGGCGTGAAACGCCCGGATCCGTTCCTCGCGACCCTCCGCCGGGTAGCGGGCCGCCGCCCGGAGGGCCTCGTCGAGCCCCTCGAGCCGCGACCAGGCGACGATCACGTCGTCGAACGCGAAGCGGGCCTGCTCGCTGCCGCGGGCGGCGACGTCGCGCAGGAAGGCCATCGAGGTGTACTTGGCATCGACGTACCCGCCGTGGTACGTCGGGCTCTCGAGGTCGAGGTCGGTCACGGCGCCGTCGGCGAGCCGGCGCTCCCAGTCGGCGTCGGACACGACGACCAGCAGGTCGACGTCGGAGGTCGCCGTCGCGAACCCGTGGGCGATCGATCCGCCGACCACCACCGCGAGCACGTCGTCACGCGCCCGGAGACGGTCAACGGCGCGGTCGATCGTCGCTCGGTGGTGGTCCAGCACGCGGTCTTCCTCTGCTAGCATCGGCCTGCACGTTCGGAGCACAGCGAGGGCCCTCGGTGCAGCTGTTCACGATCTTCTTCTCGCGGCCCGTCGAGTTCGGCGCGGCGACGTTCATCACGGTCGTGATGCTGGTGATCCTGCTGCGATCCGCGATGACGGCGGAAGGCCCATCCGGCCTCAGCCGCATGATGGCCAGGCCCACCACGAAGTTCATCTTCGGCTTCGCGTTCATCGCCTGGGCCGTCCTGTTCGGGATCGGCCTCCAGCTCGTCCCCCACGAGGGCGCGAACTCGCCCTATGGCGGGCTCGGCCTGATTGCCCTGTTCGTCGGGTTCTTCATCATGATGGGCTTCCTCTGGTCCGTCATCGGCGAGTGAGGCGCGGCAGGGGCCGCGCCTGATCGACCGCCTCTCCGGCGAGGCCGCAGCCCATGCCGCCCGTCGCTGACCCCCTCCGTCCGATCCGACCGACCAGCCTGGCGTACCTCGAGGTCGTCACGAGGCTCCTGCACGACCTTCGCCTCAGCGACCCGGAGGGCGGGCTCTGGGAGGCGGCCGATCTCCAGTGGTGGTGGCGGATCGACCAGCACCCGGCCCCGGCCGCGCAGGCGGTCTGGCTGGACGGGGACCGACCCGACGTGGCGGTCGTCTTCACCGAGTGGAAGGATGCCGTCGGCTGCGACCTGCTCGGGTCCGACGCCGCTGTGACCCGCCGCTCCGACCGGCTCTGGCAGGAGGTCCACCGGCAGGCAACCGACCGCGAGATCGCGATGATCATCCGGGACGACGACGCCATCCGGACGGCCGCCGCCGAGCGTGCCGGGTTCGTTCGCGGGCCAGAGCAGTTCGTCACGGGCTGGATGGACGCCGACGAGCGCCGTCGCCCGGGTCCGCCGCCGAACGGGATTCGCATCGAGTCGTATCGCGGCGGCCACCATCCGATGGAGACCCGCAACGGCGAGGCCGTCGCTCGGCGACTGGCGGAGTGCAGCCTGTACCGGCCGGATCTCGACCTGGCCATCCTCGACGGTGACGAGGTCGTCGGGTACGCGCTCTTCTGGGCCGATCCGGTCACGCGGGTCGGGCTCCTCGAGCCGATGCGGATCGAGGCCTCGCACCAGGGCCGCGGGCTGTCGAAGGTCCTGATCGCCGAGGGCATGGATCGCCTCGCGCGGGCCGGCTGCACCCGCCTCAAGGTGACGTTCGATTCGGGCAACGCGCCGGCCGCCCGGCTCTACGCCGGCGCCGGGTATCGGCCGCGATCCTCCGCTAATGGCTGGACCCGCCCCGCGTCCTGAGCGGGATCTTCGGCGGGCTGGACTCGCGCTCGCGCCTCCGCGTATGATCCCGGAAGTTGCATCCTGCATAGGATTTATGCGTTCGACGGGGTCCGCGACGATCCCGCGACGCGCCCGCGCCGGAGGTCAGGCCGCTTGGACGCCCACGAGATCAAGGCCGCGGCCGCCCACCAGGACGCGCAGCGCGCGCTGACCGAAGCGCCGTTCGTCAACCGGCGCGATCCCGCGAAGGCCCTCGGTCCCGATGGTCGGCCGGCGGTCAGCCGGCGCGCGCCGATCTGGGAGGACGTCCCGGACGAGAAGTGGAACGACTGGCGCTGGCAGCTGAGCCACCGGGTCAACGACCTCGAGGAGATCGAGGGGATCCTGAACCTGACCGACGAGGAGCGGGCCGGCCTGTCCGCTCCGGACAAGTTCCGGGTCGACATCACGCCCTACTTCATCAGCCTGATCGACCCCGACGACCCGGACGACCCGATCCGTCGCCAGGTGATCCCGCTGGGCCGCGAGCAGCAGGCCTTCACCGCGATGATGGAGGACTCGCTGGCCGAGGACCGCCACTCCCCGGTGCCCGGCCTCGTGCATCGCTACCCCGATCGGGTGCTGATGCTCGTCACGACCCAGTGCGCCAGCTACTGCCGCTACTGCACGCGGTCGCGGATCGTCGGCGACCCGACCCAGAACTTCAACTCGCGCGACCACGAGGCGCAGCTCGACTACCTGCGCCGGACGCCGCAGGTCCGCGACGTGCTCATCTCGGGCGGCGATGGCCTGACCCTCGCCCCGAAGCTCTTCGAGAAGATCCTCCGCGGCATCCGCGAGATCCCCCACATCGAGATCATCCGGATCGGCTCGCGGGTGCCGGTCTTCCTGCCGCAGCGGATCGACGACGAGCTGTGCGCGATGCTCGAGCAATACCACCCCCTCTGGATCAACCTGCACTTCAACCACCCGAACGAGATCACGCCCGAGGTCTCGCGGGCGGTCGACAAGCTGACGAAGGCCGGCCTGCCGGTCGGCAACCAGTCGGTCCTGCTCGCGGGCGTCAATGACTGCGTCCACATCCAGCGGTCGCTCGTGCATCGGCTCGTCGAGAACCGGATCAGGCCGTACTACCTCTACCAGTGCGACCTGGTCGAGGGCTCCGGGCACTTCCGGACGCCGGTCGGGAAGGGCCTCGAGATCATGGAGGGCCTGCGTGGCCACACGTCCGGGTACGCGGTCCCGACGTACGTGATCGACGCGCCCGGCGGCGGCGGCAAGATCCCGGTGATGCCCAACTACCTGATCTCGTACTCGGATCACAAGGTCGTGCTCCGGAACTACGAGGGTTACATCACGACCTACGAGGAGCCGCCGACCTACAATCGTCACGACGAGTCCGCGTGCTCGTACTGCCAGCACCAGCGGTCGGAGCCCGGCCAGTCCGGCGTGCTCGGCCTGCTCGAGGGCGAGCGGATGTGGATCGAGCCCAAGGGCTTCAGCGAGCTTCACACCCGGGGCAACACCGAGGC
>DATBPR010000092.1:0-2482 GCA_036561285.1 Candidatus Limnocylindrales bacterium
GAGGGTCGTCGCGTCCGGGCTCGTCGCGACGATCCGGCCGAGGAGGACCGTTGCGGGTCCGGTCGGTCCCGCGTACTCGTCGGCAAGGCCCCGGGCGATCGTCGCGGCCCGTCGTGGCTCGCCCTCGACGAGGGCCGTCACCGACACGGAGCCGGGCCAGTCCCGCGTGAGCCGGCGGGCGAGCTCCGCGGCGCCCGGATCGCCGACGTTCGCGTGGATGAGCGGCGCCCCGTCCGACCCTCCGTCCGCCGCGCGTCGCAGCCACGCCTCGACCGCGGCGATCACGGCGTCGCGGTCGGCGAAGACGTCCGGATGGTCCCACTCGAGGTTCGTCACGACGGCGGTCGCGGGGTGGTACGCGTCGAAGTTGCCTGCGTACTCGTCCGCCTCGACGACGAACGCCGCTCCCCCGCCCCGGCGAGCGGTCGCGGGCACGCCGTCCGTCAGCGACGCCGGCAGGAGCGCTCCGACGAACGCGGACGGGTCGAGCCCGGCCGCGACGAGGACGTGGACGAGCCAGCCGGCGGTCGTGCTCTTGCCGTGGGTTCCCGCGATGCCCACGAGCTTTCGGCCCGTCGCCGCGTCCGCGATGACCTGCTGCCACGGCTCGACCGGGATGCCGGCGCGACGCGCGGCGACGAGCTCCGGATGGTCGGGGGCGATCGCGGTCAACGCCTTGGTCACGGCGAGCCGGTCCGGTGCCGGCGTCCGGGTGACGTGGGCCGGATCGTGGGCCCATGCGATCGGGATGCCTTCGGCCTCCAGGGCGGCGGTGTAGGGCGTCGGGCCGCCGGGATCGCAGCCGTCGGCGCGGGCACCCGCCCACGCCGCATGGAGAACGGCCGCGCTCGCGCCGGCACCCGCGGCACCGACGACATGGATCCGCTCGCCGGCGTGGATCGGGCGGGCCGGGCGCACGGGATCGAGACCGGCGGCCGGCTGGGCGGGCGTCACCTGCCGATCATGGCGGACGGCGCCCCGCGGCGTCGTGTCGCGGTGCCGCCGGTCAGACGCCGGGAGGGACCCCGCCGCCGATCCGGTTCAGCAGCGCCTCCAGGACCGCGACCGCGCTCTCCCGCCGGTTCGAGGCCCGGTCGCCGGTCCAGACGATCCTCCGGACGTCCACGCCGTTCGCGTCGGCCACGCCGACATACGTGAGCCCGACCGGCTTCTCCGCGGACCCGCCGTCCGGGCCGGCGATCCCGGTCACGGATGCCGCGACGCTCGCCCCGAAGCGCGCTCGAGCGCCCTCGGCCATCGCGCGCGCGACCTGCGCGCTCACGGCGCCGTGCGCCGCGAGGGCAGCCGCGTCGACACCGAGGAGGTCGCGCTTCGCCTCGTCGGCGTAGGAGACGATTCCGCCGAGGAAGTAGCCGCTGGAACCAGGAACGGCCGTGATCGCGGAGGCGACCATCCCGCCGGTGCACGACTCCGCGACCGCGATCGCGATCCCGGCTTGCAGGGCCGTCGACTGGAGCCGCCGGGCAAGTGCGACGAGCCCTTCGTCCTCCGCGGCGACCGCAACGTCCCCGGCGACGACCGCGTCCTCGGACACGCCGTCTACTGGTGCTGGGTCAGGGCCGGCGCGGCGGGCGGCTGGAAGAGCCACGTCTCGGGGATGCCGCGCTTGCCGAGGGCTCCGAGCGACTGGCCGTTGAGGCTGAACGTGGTCGCGCCCGAGGACCCGGTCCGGACCTCCACCGAGTCCTTGCCCGAGAAGGTCAGGACGCTGCCCGCGGGATATGTCCGGCCCGCGCGCCCGACGGTCGGGTCGATCTTGCCGTCGACCCAGACCTTGATCCAGGCCGGCCCGCCCTTGATCGCCACGACGAGATTGATCCCCTTGTAGGCGATCGCGACGTGACGCGTGAGCGACGCCGACTTGCCCTGGTCGCTCGAGGCGGTCGTGGTGATCGACCAGCGGCCGGTGGTCAGCTGGAGCGGGTTGTCGCCGGTGTCCCACTTGCCGTCGTCGCCGACCGGGATCGTGATCGTCGCCGGAGCGGCGGGCTTGGCCGGCGCGCCGCTCGCCTTCGGGCCGGCCCCGGGAGCCCCCGCGACCGGTCCGTCGTAGGTCGCGGCGATCGTCACCTGTTTCGCGTTGGATGCCGTGCCGGAGACGGGGATCGCTCCGTTCTCGAACGTCGTGCCGTCGGCGGGCTGGTCGACCGTCAGGGACGGCGCTTCGATCTGCCCGAACGGCACCGTGATCACGATCATCACCGGCTGGTCGGCGTGCTTGCCCGTGTCCGGGTCCGTCGCGTCGACCTTGAACTCGTTGCGGCCGCGGCGAACGTCGACCGGCATCGTCCAGGCGCCGGTCGAATCCGCGGAGGTCTGGCGCGTGCCGCCCGCCAGCTCGACCGAGATGGTCGCGCCCGGGATGGAGGTTCCGGCGAGCGTGTACGAGGTCGCGTCCTGCGCCAGCGCGAGGGTGGCCTCCCGCGGCGAGGTCACCGACAGCGTCGGCGGCTTCGCGAAC
>DATBPR010000093.1:0-2526 GCA_036561285.1 Candidatus Limnocylindrales bacterium
GTCGCGGAGCGCCCGCAGCGTCACGTTCGGGAACCGGCTCTCCCCGGCGGCGACGTCGAGGACCGCCGCGACGATCTCCTCGACCGGGGCTGCCTTCGACAGGTAGCCGGCGGCGCCTCCCTCGAAGGCCGCCCGCAGGAAGCTCGGCTGGTCGAACCCGCTGAGGATGAGCACGCGAGGGGCCGTCGGGCCGCCGGCGACGATCTGCGCCAGCACGTCGAGGCCATCGGGCTGTCCATCGAGCCAGAGGTCGCAGACGACGACGTCCGGGTTCGCCGCTGCGACGATCTCCGCGGCCTCCGGCGCCGTGGACGCGGTCGCGACCAGGCGGACGTCGTCGCGATCGCGGACCGCGGCATCGATCGCCGCAGCGATCGCGGGATGGTCGTCGACGACGACGAGGCGGATCACGGCGCGAGCGTAGCGTGACCTCGTCGGGGTTCCAAGACGATGAAGACCCGCAACGTCGCCCAGTGGCGGATCAGACGTCGCGGATCTTGCGCAGGAACTCCTCGTCCAGCTCGAGGTCTGCGTCGGCTTCGGCGCCATCGGCAGATCCGTTGGGCGAGACGGCGGCGAGGGACTCGTCAGGGGCTGTCTCGTAGCCCGTTGCGGCGCCGGCCAGGATCTCGAGGAAGCGGATCGTGTCGTAGGGAAACACGAAGACCGAGTTCGAGTGGTCGACGAAGATCGGCTTCTTGCCGTCGAGTCCGCGGATGTTCGTGCAGACCAAGCTGACGTCGAGCGCGGTCGGCATCTCGTAGAGGTCGGCCATCAGCGGCTGCTCGTTCGCGATGTGGATGACGGCGTTCCGGATCACGACGCGGATCGTCGCCGTGCGGGCAGGCCGTGTCTCCCGCCCGATGGTCCCGGGCGCGGCTGGTCGCGTGGACCCATGGCCGGCGGACCGGCCCGTCGATTACGGGTGGTAGAAGTCGATGACGAGGCGGACGCGGCCGCCGGCGACCCAGACGCCGATCCCGCAGCGGTCGTAGGCCGAGTTCATCAGGTTCACGTAGTGGCCGCCGCTCGGCTTCTCCGCCTGGAAGAAGAGGTGCGAATTGAGCACACCGCCGTAGGCCCCGCCCGACGAGTTGCAGCCGATGTTTTCGGCCCAGCGGTAGCTGTGATAGCCCGCGGCGCTGAGCCGGTCGCCCGGGTTGCCGCCGCTGAAGTGGGTGCAGAGGTTGTTCACCGAGAGCTTCTTGGCGTACGGCCGCGAGACCTTCGACGAGATCCCGCTGTCGAGCTTCAGTGCGGCGACGTTCCGGCCGCCGGGGCTGCTGCAGGCACCGCTCGAGGTCACCCAGCCGCCCGTGCGGGTGCAGTTCATCAGGCGCAGGTAGTAGGTCTCGACCGAGCCCCAGCTGCCGCTGCCGACGGAGCCGCCGCCCGTTTTCGGGATCGGCTGCGTCTTGTGCGCGGTCGTCGTCGTCCGATGCGTCGCCGGCGCGGCCTTCGGCTTCGGAGCCGCGACGGTCGTCAGGGTGGCGCTGGCCGACTTGGCGAGAGGAACGCCCAGCAGCGACGTGGCGCCCGGGCCGACGGTGACGACGACCTTCGCCGACGCCGGCAGGGCCTTGGTCGGGTGGAAGACGAGGACGGTGCTAGACTCGGCGAACTGGATCTTTCCGGCGACCCGCTTCCCGCCGGCGGTCACGCTGAACGCGGCGCCCGTCGTGCGGTGGTCCATCGACGTCGTGAACCGCACCGAGAGCGCCGTGCTGCGGTCGACCTTCGTCGCGCCGCTGGATGGCCGGAAGCGGACGACCGAAGGGGCGGCGACGGTCTTGAGCGACAGGTCGCCGGCGAGGGCCACGGGCGAGCCGTCGGCGTCGACGAGCCCGTCCAGCGTGATCCGGTAGTCGGTCCCGGCCGCCAGGGCCGCCGACGGGACGAACACGAAGCTCGTCGCCTCGGCCAGGCTGACGTCGGGCCGGCCGGCGGCGGTCGTGACGGACCCCGCCACCGATGGCGTCACGCGGATCGCCGCCTCCAGGTCCTTGGCGGCCACGGGGTGATCGAAGGTCAGGCGGAACGCGGTCGCGAGCGACGCACCGTCAGCGGCGGCGGTCGTGGTCTCGATGCGGCCCGTCGTGGCGGCCCGCGTCACGAACGCGGCGCGGACGACGCTCGACATCGGCCGGCCGGACGCGGCGAGGGCGCCGGGGTTCACCGTCACGACGTGATAGGTGCCGGGGACCCAATGACCGGCCGGGCTGACCGTCAGGGTCCGGTGATCCGCGCTCCAGGACAGGCGGACGGCCGTCTGCGGCTCCACGGTGAGGGCCGCGGCGACGCTCGTCGGGTCCATTTCCTCGCTGAATCGGATCCCGACGCCGGTCCGGAGGGCGGTGTCGGCGGAGATCGAGCGGAAGGCGTCGTCAGGCAGCGCGCTGATCGGCGGAGCGGGTGGGGTCGCCGTGATGGGAGCGGGTCGGGAGAGTCCGAGCGCGGCGACGGCGACGACGATCCCGACCGTTCCGACGAGGGCGGCTCTGGCTGCGATCGACCGCCGGGCAAGCA
>DATBPR010000094.1:0-4673 GCA_036561285.1 Candidatus Limnocylindrales bacterium
CTGGCCCCCTTCGCCGGGCTTCGAGCCCTGGGCGATCTTGATCTCGAGCTGCTCGCCGCGGGCGAGGTAGGTGGCGGTGACCCCGAACCGGGCCGACGCGACCTGCTTGATCCGGGCGTCGTGGCGCTCGCCGTTCGGACCAGGCACGTACCAGCCCGGGTCCTCGCCGCCCTCGCCGGTGTTCGCGGCGCCGCCGGCCCGCTGGATGCCGATCGTCAGGGCCTGGTGGGCCTCGGGAGAGAGCGCCCCGACGGACATCGCGCTGACGACGAACCGACGGGCGATCGAGCGGGCGGGCTCGACCTGGCCGAGCGGGACCGCGGCACGGCCACGCGGGCGACGGAGGCGGAGGAGATCGCGGACGACCGTGGCCACTGGGCGATCGGTCGCCCCGTTCGCCCGCTCCGCGACGTCGGCGAACCCGGAGGCGAGCTGGATCTCGGACACGATCGCGGGCGCGTAGCGATGCGTCTCGCCGTCGGCCCGGAACCGGGCGAAGCCGGGGTCGTGGAGCTTGTTGGACGGCGTCTCGGCCGCGATCGTCCGCGATGCGGCCCGCCGCCGGAGCTGCCGCTCGGCGAGCTCGCCGAGCCCGATCCGCCCCCGCCAGGCCGGTGCTGCCGGGAAGCAGCGGTCGCGGACGTCCGCCGCCAGCTCGATCGATTCGAAGAGGCCGCCGCCGATGTACGAGGCCGCCGTGCTGATCCCCATCCGGGCGAGCGTCTTGCGGAGGCCGGCATCGAAGGCGTCGAGCAGGTTGCCCACGGTCCCAGCGACGTCGAGCTCCTCGGCGCCACGACCGCCGGCCAGCTCCGCCGCCAGCTCGACGGCGAGCCACGGCACGACGACGGTCGCGCCGGTCGCGAGCGCCATCGCCGCGCCGTGGACGTCGAGCACGTCGGCCGTCTCGACGACGACGTCGGCCCGGCCGCGAAGGCCGGCTTCGGTGAGCGCGGTGTGGACGGCGCCGGCGGCGAGGATGGACGGAACGGGCAGGCGGTCCGCGTCGTAGCCGCGGTCGCTCAGGACGAGCAGCTCGATCCGCCCACGGGCCGCGGCCACGGCGTCGGCCGCCAGGCGGTCGAGGGCCCGAGCCAGCCCGGCGGCGCCATCGATCGCCGGCCATGTCGCGTCCAGCCTCCGGACCGGGCCGGGGAAGGCGCGGAGGAGCGCCGGCAGGTCCGCGAGGAACGGCCGCTCGAGGCGAAGCGTCCGCGAAGCCCGTGGCGGCCCGCCGAGCAGGGAGGAGCGGCGTCCCAATTCCACCCGCAGGTCCATCACGGCCCGCTCCCGCTCGGGGTCGATCGGCGGGTTCGTGACCTGGGCGAAGGCCTGGCGGAGGTGGTCGGCGATCGGCCGATCGAGGCGGCCGAGGGCCGGCGTCGGCGTGTCGTCGCCCATGCTCCAGAGCGGCTCATGGGCCTCGAGGGCCATCGTCCGGATATCGAGGCGGGCGTTCTCCGCGTGGAGCCCGGCGAGGAACCGGAGGTCGGATGGCGTGGTGGCGGGAGTCGGCGACGGCGAGCCCGCGACCAGCGACGACTCCTCGTCACCCGGCGCCGGGTCCCCGTGGGTCGGGCGGGGCGCGTCGTGGATCGTGAGCCGTCTCAGCAGATGCGCCTTCGCCTCGGCGTCCTCGAGGATCAGGCCACGGCCGGGCTCGACGAGGAACAGCTCGCCCGGCCCGAGCCGGCCGCGCCGGACCGTCTCCTCCGGTCGGAGGGGGATCGCCCCGGCCTCGCTCGCGACCGCGACCAACCCGTCGCGCGTCACCGCGAATGACGCCGGGCGGAGCCCGTTGCGATCCGCGATCGCCCCGACCCGCTGGCCGTCCCCGAAGACGATCGCGGCCGGGCCGTCCCACGGCGCGAGGAAGCCGGCGGTCCGGCGTCGGAGCGCCGCCACGTGCGGGTGCGGCGATCGGCGCAACGCCAGCGCCTCGGGCATCGCGGTGAGGAGCGCCGCCCCCAGGTCCCAGCCCGTCGCGACGAGCAGCTCGAGCGCCTCGTCGAGCGACTGCGAGTCGGAGCCGTCGGCAGCGAGGAGCGGGCCCGCCTCGATGAGCTCCCGGGCGACGCCGGACGACGCGGCCAGCTGGTCGGCGCCCCGGCCACGCACCTGCGCCCGGTTGCCGCGCACGGTGTTGATCTCGCCGTTGTGGGCGATCGTCCGGAACGGCTGGGCGAGGCGCCACGTGGGCTGGGTGTTGGTCGCGTAGCGCTGGTGGAACATCGCGTACGGGACGCGGATCGACGGGGCCCGGAGGTCCGCGTACAGCTCGCCGAGCCGGGAGCCGGCGACCAGTCCCTTGTAGACGATCGTCCGGCAGGACGCCGACGGCACGGCGACGACCTCGCCGAGGCCGGCGTCACGGGCCGCCGTCTCGATCCGGCGGCGGAGGACCACGAGCCGTCCCTCGAAGGCCGCGTCCGACAGGAGGCCGCCGCGACCGCCCGGGGCCGGCGGCCGATGGACGAAGACCTGGACGAACGCGGGCCGGGCGGCGCGGGCGGCCGCGCCGAGCGAGCCAGGGTCGGTCGGGACCGTTCGCCAGTCGATGACCACGAGACCCGACGCCCGGATGACGTTCGCCACGAGCCGGCGGGCGACGCCACCACGAGCACCCGGCCCGGTCCGCGGGAGAAACAGCTGGAGGACGCCCGGCCGCTCCTCGATCCACGTCCGGTCCAGCCCGAGGACTGCCAGGACGGACGCGTCCAGCGGCAGGGAGACGCCTGCGCCGTCGGACGACGCGCCGTCGGCCCCGAAGGCGCCGCGATGGGCAAGCGCGGCAAGCCCGCCGAGCGCAAGCGGCAGGACCGCGTCCCGCTTCCCGCCACCCGCGTCCGCGACGAACCCGATCCCGCAGGCGTCGTGCTCGAACGCCGCGTCGTAGAGCGGCGCGATCGGGCGCGCCCGGCCCGGGCGCGATGCACCCGAGTCGCGAGCCTGGCGTCGCTGTGGCGGTTCGACGGTCATCCGGACCCTGACTCCGATGGGTCGCCGGCGGGTGCCGGCGGTGGCTCGACCGGCCGCTCGGGAGGAGCCGGGCGGCCGGCCGATATGTGATGGGCCGGCGACGCCGGCGGGTGGTTGTCGGGCGTCGCGTCGAGGCGTGACGCGGCGCCCGGACCGGATCAGGCCTGGTAGGCCACCTCGCCGTGGACGGCGATGTCCATGCCGACCTCCTCCTGCTTGGCCGAGATCCGGATCCCGAGGACCAGGTCCACTGCCTTGACGATCACGAAGGTCGCCACGACGGCGTAGGCGATCGTCGCCGCGACCGCGATCAGCTGGATGCCGACCTGGCCCGCGTTGCCGTCGATCAGCCCGGAGTACGCCTTCTGGACGGCGCTGGTCGCGAACACGCCCGTCGCGATGGCCCCGAAGACGCCGCCGACCCCGTGGACGGCGAAGACGTCGAGCGCGTCGTCGACCTTCAGGCGGGCCCGCAGGAGCGTCGCGCTGTAGCAGAGTCCGCCGGCCACGAGGCCGATGACGATCGCGCCGCCCGGCGTGACGAACCCGGAGGCCGGGGTGATCGCGACGAGACCGGCGACGGCGCCACAGGCCGCGCCGACGACCGACACCTTGCGGTGCTGGAGGTAGCTGGCGCCGACCCAGGTGAGGGTCGCCGCGGCGGCCGCGGTGTTCGTGACGATGAACGCGCTCGCAGCGAGGCCGCCGGCGGTCAGCGCCGATCCGGCGTTGAAGCCGAACCAGCCGAACCAGAGCAGGCCCGCGCCGAGGACGGTCATCGGGATGTCGTGCGGCTCCATCCGGTCGCCGTTGATCACGCGCCGGCCGATGAGCAGGGCGACGATCAGGGCCGACAGGCCGGACGACGCGTGGACGACGGTGCCGCCCGCGAAGTCGAGCGCGCCGAGCTTGTAGAGCCAGCCATCGGACGCCCAGACCCAGTGGGCGATCGGCGAGTAGACGAGGATCGACCAGAGGATCGTGAACAGGACGAAGGACGCGAACCGCTTGCGCTCGGCGAACGCGCCGGTGATCAGCGCCGGGGTGATCGCCGCGAACATCAGCTGGAAGGCTGCGAACAGGACGAAGGGGATCGTCGTCGCGTAGATCGTGCTCGGCTCGAGGCCGACGTTGAAGAAGCCGACGTAGTCGAGGTTGCCGACCAGCCCGGGGATCCCGAGCAGGTTCGCGTCCTTCCCGAAGGCCAGGCTGAAGCCGATCAGGACCCAGACGACGCTGACGATCGCAAGCCCGAAGAAGCTGTGCATGATCGTCGACAGGACGTTCTTCCGACGCACGAGCCCGCCGTAGAACAGGGCCAGGCCCGGCAACATGATCATCACGAGTGCTGTCGCCGCCAGCATCCAGGCGGTATCACCGCTGTTCATTCGATCCCGTCCTCCACACGCGCACGGCCGTCTCCACGCCAGTCGGCCGCTCTGGCGGCAGGATGGGCGGCGCTTCGGGAACGTTCGACCGGCGAGCCGGTCCCGATAACCTTGCGATCGGGTAGCGGCGCCGGCGCGTCAGGACGAGGTGTGCGGGTCCTTCGCGCGGCCTCTGGCGACCGCGTCGCTCTCGGCGAGGCGGATGCGGATGATCTTCGTCACGAGGTCGGCGGGGATCGGCCGGCTCGCCGGGAAGCGGATCGTGCTCTTGCCGGCCACGTATGGGGCAATCTCGTCGCCGAGGCC
>DATBPR010000095.1:0-5205 GCA_036561285.1 Candidatus Limnocylindrales bacterium
ACGGAGCAGAGCATCCGGCTCGGGATGTGGATGGACTGGAACGACCCCGACGAGCTGCGCCGGCTGGGCGAGCTGCTCGGCGCCGAGCCATCCGCGATCGCCACCATCGACGGCGTCGACGGACCGGTCACGGACACCATCGAGATGCTTGTCGGGCGGCTCGGGACGAAGGACGTCGGCGGCAGCTACTTCACCTTCAGCAACGAGAACAACGACCTGATCTGGGGCTTTCTCGCCGAATGCCACCGGCGCGGCTGGATCTACAAGGGTCACGACACGATGCCGTGGTGCGCCCGCTGCGGGACCGGGATGTCGCAGATGGAGATGAACGAGGGCTACGCCGACCGCGAGGACCCTGGCCTGACGATCCGCCTGCCACTCGTCGACCGGCCTGGCGAGGATCTCCTCGTCTGGACGACGACCCCATGGACGCTCACGTCGAACGTCGCCGCGGCCGTCGGGCCGGGCCTGCGGTATGCGAAGGTCCGCCAGGGCGAGGCGATCCACTGGCTCGGCAAGGGAACGCTCAAGCAGGCCCTCACCGGCCCGTTCGAGGTCCTCGAGGAGCGGCCCGGCTCCGACCTCGTCGGCTGGCGCTACGACGGTCCGTTCGACGACCTGCCGGCCGTCCGGAAGGCGTTCGCCGCCGGCGCCTCACCGATCGCGCCGGACGCGCCCTACGAGCACCGTGTCGTCGCCTGGGGCGAGGTCGGCGAGGAGGAGGGGACCGGCATCGTCCACATCGCGCCGGGCTGCGGCGCCGAGGATCACGCCCTCGGCAAGGCGCTCGGGCTGCCGATGATCGCGCCCCTCGACGACAACGGGATCGTGGTCGACGGGTTCGGGTCGCTGACGGGGCGCGACGTCCGCGACGTCACCGATCCGATCGTCGAGCACCTGAAGCGCGAAGGCCGCTTCCACCGGCTCGAGGCGTACCACCATCGCTACCCGCACTGCTGGCGGTGCGGGACGCCGCTCGTCTTCCGGCTCGTCGACGAGTGGTACATCTCGATGGGGCCGGTCTACGACCGGCCGCGTGCCGAGCTCAGCGCGGCGGAGATCGACGCAAGCCTGCGCTACCAGATCATGGAGATCGTCGACCGGATCCGGTGGATCCCCGGGTTCGGCTACGACCGGGAGCTCGACTGGCTCCTGAACATGCACGACTGGATGATCAGCAAGAAGCGCTACTGGGGCCTGGCGCTGCCGATCTACGACTGCCGGAAGTGCGGGACGTTCGACGTCATCGGCGGGCGCGAGGAGCTCCACGAGCGGTCGGTCGACGGCTGGGACCGGTTCGACGGGCACACGCCGCACCGGCCCTTCGTGGACGAGGTGACGATCGCCTGCCCTTCATGCGGCGAGCCGGTCGAGCGGATCAAGGACGTCGGCAACCCCTGGCTGGACGCCGGGATCGTGCCGTTCTCGACGATCCACTACCGCGAGGACCCGGAGTACTGGGCGAAGTGGTTCCCGGCCGACTTCATCACAGAGAGCTTCCCGGGCCAGTTCCGGAACTGGTTCTACTCGATGCTCGCGATGTCGACGGTCCTCCGCCGCGAGCCGCCGTTCGAGACGATCTTCGGCTACGCCCTCGTCTTCGGCGAGGACGGCCGGCCGATGCACAAGAGCTGGGGCAACGCGATCGACTTCGACGAGGCCGCCGAGCGCATGGGCGTCGACGTCATGCGCTGGCTGTTTGCGAAGGCCCGTCCGGAGGAGAACATCAACTTCGGCTGGCACGCCGCCGACGAGTCGCGCCGCGAGCTGCTCGTCCTGTGGAACGTATATGCCTTCTTCGTCACCTATGCGCGTCTCGCGGGCTGGACAGCGGGTACCGAAGGCCCGGGCCGCGGAACGAGCGTGGCCGCCGGCAACGGCGCCGTTCTCGACCGCTGGATCCGCTCGCGGGCGTCGGCGACCGCCGAGGTCGTCCGCGCCCGCCTGGCCGACACGGATGCGGTCGGGGCGAGCCGGGCGATCTCGACCTTCATCGATGACCTCTCCACCTGGTACCTGCGGCTGTCGCGGAAGCGGTTCTCGCGGAACGACGACGGCGCCGATCGAGCGGCCGCGTTCGCGACGCTCCACGGGGCCTTGCTCGCGATCTGCCGGATCGCGGCACCGATCCTGCCGTTCGTGACCGACACGATGTACGGCAACCTCGCGGCGGATCTCGCCGAGGCGCCGGACTCGGTCCACCTGACGCGGTGGCCGTCCGACGAGCTCGCGACGGGGCGTGACGCGGGCCTCGAGCGAGCCATGGAGACCGCCCGGACGGCCGTCGAGCTGGCCCGGACGCTCCGCGGCTCGGCGGGGATCCGGACGCGCCAGCCGCTCGCCACGATGTGGCTTGCCCTGCCGGGCGGGGACCTGCCCGAGCGCGATGCGTTGATCGACCTGATCCGCGACGAGGTCAACGTCCGCGCGGTCGAGCTGATCGGCGACGAGTCGGAGCTCGTCGACCGACGGGTGAAGCCGCTCCTGCCGAAGATCGGCAAGAAGCACGGCGCCGCGATCCCCGCGATCATGGCCGCCGCCCGCGAGAACGCGGTCGAGTACCGGCCGGACGGGTCCGTGACCCTCGGCGGCGTCACGCTCGCAGCGGACGAGGTCGAGATCCTGGCAACGCCACGGCCGGGGACGGCCGTCGCCCACGACGAGGGTCTGGTCGTCGTGATCGACACGCAGCTCTCGGACGACCTCCGGGCCGAGGGCGACGCGCGGGAGCTCCAGCGGGCGATCCAGGATCTCCGCAAGGAGGCCGGCCTCGCCCTCGACGATCGCATCGAGCTCTGGGTGGACGGCCTCGCCGAGGATGTCGCCGCGCATCTGCCGTCCGTCGCCGAGGAAACCCTCGCCGATGCCGTCCATCGGTCGGCCGCGCCGGCCGGCGCGGCGCCGTCGACCGGTTCGGTGGACCTGGCGTCCGTGACTGCCACGATCGCCCTTCGGCGCCTGGAGCCCGCGGCCTCGTGAGCGCCGAGACCAGCTCGCGGACACCGCCCGTCGCGAAGCCTGCGACCCGTTCGTTCGGGCCGGGCATGCGCTGGATCGTGTTCGCCGGCATCGCCTTCGCGGTCGTGGCCCTCGACCAGCTGGCCAAGCTGATCGTCACCGCGAACCTCGACCCGGGCCAGGCGGTGGAGATCGTCGGCGACTACCTCCGGATCGTGTTCGGACAGAACTCCGGCGCCCTCTTCGGGCTGTTCCAGGACAACGCGCTGGTCTTCGGGATCGTGTCGCTGGCCGTGATCGCCCTGATCGTGGGCTACCACGCCCGGTCGACCCGCAGCGCCTATCTGACGATCACGCTCGGCCTGCTGCTGGGCGGTGCGCTCGGCAACATGGTCGACCGGCTCCGTCTGGGCTACGTCGTGGACTTCGTCGACGCCGGGATCGGGGCAACCCGCTTCTACACGTTCAACGTCGCCGACTCCGCGATCAGCCTCTCGATCCTGCTGCTGTTCATCGCGGCGCTCCGGCCGTCGCTCATCGAGGGAGCCGCGCCCCCCTCGCCGGCGACGACCCCGCAGCCCCGTCCGCAGCGCTCGTCGGGGCCGCTGGTCGAGGGCGAGGAGGACCCCTGGGACGAGGACGTCGCCGCAGGCCCGGGCCCGGGAGCTGCCGGGTGACGGGACCCGGCGTCCACACGCTCGAGGTCCCGCCGGGTGCGGCGGTCCAGCGCGTCGACCGGTACGTCGCCGACGTCACCGGTCTCTCCCGGAGCCACGTCCAGAAGCTGATCTCGGCCGGCAACCTGACCTTGGCGGGGCTGCCGCTCAAGGCGAATGCCGTGATCGGGCCCGGGGCGGCCCTCCGCCTCGTCGTCCCCGAACCCGAGCCGCTCGATCTCGCGCCCGCGCCGGAGATCCCCGTCCGCGTCGTCCACGAGGACGCGGACCTCCTGATCGTCGACAAGCCGGCCGGGCTGGTCGTCCATCCCGCGCCGGGCCACGCCGCGGACACCCTCGTCAACGCCCTGCTGGCCCATGCCGGTCCGGACGGCTTCGGCGGGATCGCCGGCGTCCAGCGGCCGGGCATCGTCCATCGCCTCGATCGGGACACGAGCGGCCTCCTGATGGTCGCCCGGACGGATGCCGCGCAGCACTCGCTGATGGCCCAGCTGAAGGCCCGCCGGATCAAGAAGACCTACCTGGCGCTCGTCCTCGGCGTGGTGGCCGCGGAGGTCGGCCGGATCGAGGCGCCGATCGGCCGCGATCCGAAGCACCGGACGCGGATGGCGGTGGTCGCCGACGGCCGGGCCTCGACGACGGGCTATCGCGTCCGCGAGCGGTTCGCCGGCTGGACGCTCCTCGAGCTGGACCTCGTAACCGGCCGGACCCACCAGATCCGGGTCCACCTCGAGGCGATCGGCCATCCCGTGGCGGGCGACCCGGTCTACGGGACGGGGACGTCGCGGAAGGGCCCGCGACCCGGCCCGAGCGGCGCGCCGCTCGAGCGCCTGTTCCTTCACGCGTGGCGGCTCCAGCTGACGTCGCCGAGCGACGGATCGCTGATCCGGGCGGAGGCGCCGCTCCCGGACGAGCTGGAACAGGTCCTCGCCGGTCTCCGCTCCGGGCCGAACGACCTGGCCGGGCCGGACGGTCGCCGATGAGCGCGACGACGCCGCCGCCGGACGAGCTCCGGGACGACGCAGCCCTTGGCGATCCCGACCCGTCCGCCGACGGTCACGTTTCGGACGATCCGGGCCGGCCGGACTACACGATCGACGGGGCGCCCGGGGCGATGCTGATCATCATCTCGGGGCCGTCCGGGGTGGGGAAGGACACGATCATCGACGAGATGCGCCGGGCGGAACGGGCCGACGGACGGGCGGACAAGCGCCACTACGTCGTCACGATGACCACCCGCGCGCCGCGACCGGGCGAGGTCGACGGCGTGGACTACCAGTTCGTCAGCCGCGACGAGTTCCTCCGGACCCGAGACAACCGCGGTCTCCTCGAGGCGAACGAGGTCCACGGCAACTGGTACGGCTCGCCACGCGACCAGGTCCGGGCGGCCCTCGCGGTCGGCAAGGACGTGATCCTGAAGATCGACGTCCAGGGCGCGCGGACGGTCAAGGACCAGGTCAGCCAGGCATTCCTGATCTTCGTCGTCCCACCGACGATGCAGGAGCTGTTCGAGCGGCTCCGAGCCCGGGCGACCGAGACGGCCGAGCAACTCGAGGTCCGGCAGCGGGAC
>DATBPR010000096.1:0-2275 GCA_036561285.1 Candidatus Limnocylindrales bacterium
CGGCGTTCGAGAGATCGTTCGCGTCGTGCCGGCGGCTCATCAAGGCCATGGTACGCGGCGGCCGTGCGTGATCTGCGCGGTTCGCGGGCCTCGTCAGCGGCGGGCCGCCGACGGCGCGGAGGATCCGCCGAGGTGCGGCACGATCAGGCCGTAGGCGACCCCGGCGACCCAGGCGATCGCCAGGACGGTCGTGAGGAAGGCCGCGCTCGCCTCCGGCACCCGCGACCCCCCGCCGGCGCTCAGGACGATCGCGGTCGGGATCCCGATCAGGGCCGTGGCCAGCGTCCCGTGGGCCAGCCAGGCGGCGACCCGCGGCAGGGCGAGCAGGAGCAGGAAGATCGCCGCCAGGACGATCCAGGTTCCCGGCGAGGACACCTCGCCGCACGAGGCGGCAAACCGGCCGCAGCCGGTCTCCTCCCCGATCGCAACGGTCGTCACGAGGGCGAGCGGCGGCCAGGCCAGGAGCGCCATCGAGACCCGGCCGAGCCCGCTCGTCGGCCGGCGCAGGACCGGACCGCGGAACCGGCGGTCCGGTGGCGGTGGCTCGAACCAGTCCCGGGGGTTCGGGCGGTGGGCGATCGGGGGCGGTGGCTCCTCGCCCGTCGCGCTCGTCGCCGCGCCGGCTTGACTCGTGGACTCGCCGCCGATCCCCGCCTCCGCCGCGGCCTGGCGATGCTCCGGCCGAGCCCCCGCGGCCGCGTCGGTCCAGGTGGCCTCGGACGGGGGCGGCTCGGCGGCAGGCTCGGGCCTCTCGGGCTCGGCGTCTTCGGCGCCGGCGGGACCCACGTCGTCGACGATCCAGCCATTCGCGCCGCGCCGCGCCCGTCGCTGGTACTCCGGCCCGTGCTTGCGGGGGTCGGCGTATTCCTTCGGGTTGATCGTCCAGTAGGTCCCGCTCGACGAGCCGTACCAGCTGGCCCCGCTCCAGCCGGGCTCGAACGGCTCCTCGTCGCCCGGGTCGTAGGAGGTCGAGTACGGCGTCGCCTTGTTCGGGGCGCGCCGTCTGCCCGACGGCCGGCGTGACCGGCTCGATGCGCCGGCACCCGCGCCGGCCGCGCCGTCCGGGCCGGCGGCACTGCCTGCTCCGTCGGCCGTGCCGGTCGACGTCCCGGCCTGGCCCTTGCCGTTTCCGGTTCCCGATCCGGTTGCGCCGGACCCGGCGCCGGATCGTCCCGTCGGACGGGCGCCGGGACGCCGGCCGTCAGCGCGGCCCGACGCGCGGGCCCGGTCCGGATCCGCCTGCCAGGGTTCGGGCGGCGTCGTGGTCGGTCGCGCCGGGCGGCTGCCGGGCCGGCGACGAGCGCCCGGGGCGACCAGCTGCTCGTACGCGGCCTGGATGGCGAGGAACCGCGGCAGCGCCGACTCGCCCGCGGCGTCGGGGTGGTTCACCTTCGCCAGCCGCCGGTAGGCGCGGCGGATCTCCTCGATCCCGGCCCCCGGAGCGAGGCCGAGCGTCTTCCATGGATCGGCGTTCGCGGTCATCGGACCAAGGATGCCTCGACCGCATCCATCGCGTCGCGGGTCGTCTGCCGCGTTCGCCTGCCGCGCGTTCGCCCGCCGCGAGCTCCTAGATCCGCTCGCCCCACGGAACGAGCTCGAAGTCGGCGATCGCCTCGGCACCGACCCGGCCGTGCGGGTCCAGGTCGACCGGCCGGTGATAGCGCGCCAGGACGCGCAGCGCCTGGCCGTCGAGCGCGCCGGCCTGGGCGAGGACCTCGACCGTGGCGGCCCACGTGCCGCGCTCGTAGCCGTCGCCGTCCTCGACCTTCAGGGCGATGCCGGACGCGCTCGTCGGAGAGGCCGAGGAGCCGGGCAGCAGGGCCAGCCCGCGCAGCGCCTCCATCCCGCCCTTGCTGACGACGCGGCCCTCGGCCGCCTTCATCAGCGAGGTGTCGAGCCGCTCCCGAGTCCCGCCGACCATCTCGGGATTGGCGAGCATCGCGTCGCGCACCTGCACCAGCGAGGGCGCGAGCGACGAGCGTGGGTCGCTCGCGGGCACGGCCGTCGGGTCTGCGAGGAACGCGTAGGCGCGGGCGATCTCGCGTAGCGGGAAGGCGTAGGTCGGGACGCCGCAGCCGTCGATCGAGGTCCGGAGCTTCCCCGGCGTCGTCCCGAACGTCCGGGCGATCACCGACTGATAGGCGACCTGGGCAGGGTGGCCGTCGAGCCAGTACGCCTCCGGGTCCCAGCCCTTCAGCCGGGACAGGAGCAGGAAGACCGAGTGCTGGCCGGAGCACATGTGCCGGACCGGGCTGGCCTTCTCGCCGTCACGGGC
>DATBPR010000097.1:0-3293 GCA_036561285.1 Candidatus Limnocylindrales bacterium
CTGACCCGGCGGACCTGGGCCTGGGAGGTCGCGTTCCTCGTGTACTCGGTCGCGAGTGCGCTCTCGATCTCGCTCATCGGGGTTGACCAGGGGAGCTCGTCGCTCGTCCTGTCCCTGATGGTCGGGGCGATCTTCTGGAACTACCTGTCGGTGGTGTTCGGCTGGATCGCGGAGACGATCGCGGTCGAGCGCTGGGAGGGCACGCTCGAGTACACGATGATGGCGCCGATCCGGCGCTCGTCGCGGCTGATCGGGCAGGTGTCCTACGCGATCGTCTACGGGCTGATCCACACAGTCGCGATCTTCGTCGTGCTCGTGCTCTTCTTCCCGGCCCTCGATCTGTCGAAGGCGAACCCGGGGACGGCCGCCGTGTTCATGGCGCTCGGCTCGTTCAGCTTCGTCGGGATCGGGATTATCGCCGCCATCCTGCCGCTCCTGTACGTCGAGCGCGGCGCGCAGATGACCTTCGTCCTCCAGTCCTGCCTGCTGCTCGTCAGCGGCGTGTACTACTCGGTTTCGATCCTGCCGGGATGGATGCAGGTGCTCTCGAAGTTCTCGCCCGCCACCTACGTCCTGGATGGGGTCCGCAAGGGGATCGTGACCGGCGTGCCGGTCACCGATCTCCTGTACGACGTCTGGCCGCTGATCGTGATGGGCTTCGTCTACATCCCGATCGGGTTGTGGGCGTTCGGTCGCGCCGAGCACTACGCGAAGCGGACCGGCAAGCTGAAGCGGGTCGGCTAGGCCGCCCTGCGGCGGTTCCGCGCGGGCCTACTCGAGGAGGCCGTCGAGGGCGGCGCGTTCGAGGAACTCGCCCACGAGGGAGTTCGCCCAGGCGAACCATGGGCGCGTGAACCTGGCAGGGTCGTCGGGGTCGAACGACTCGTGCGCGAGATACGTGCCGGCATGGGACGCGCCGAGAAGCCGCGCGGCGGTCACCCGCTCCTCGCCGGAGGCCGCGGTCAGGCCGCGCATCGCGACGGCGATGGGCCAGATCCGCCTCGGGCCCGTGTGCGGCGAGCCGATCCCGTCGCCGAGCCGGCCCTCGAACCACCACGGGTTGGCGGACGACAGGATCCAGCCGCGGGTCGCGACGTAGGTCGGATCGGCGACGTCGCAGGCGCCGAGGTAGGGCAGGGACAGGAGGCTGGGCACGTTCGCGTCGTCCATCCGCACCTGTCCGCCGAGGCCGTCCACCTCGTAGAGCCAGCCAGTCGCCAATCCCTGCCGGATCGTCCCGTCGCGGGCGACGCCGGCCCGGATCTCCGCGGCCAGCGCCCGCGCCTCGGCCGCTTGTCCATGATCGCCGACGGCCGCCGCGAGCGGAGCCACCGCGTCGAGCGCGGCGGCAAGGGCCAGGTTGATCGGGACGTTGAGCGGCAGTTCGGACGCATCGTCCGAGGGACGGAACGCGCCATGCACCATCCCGTTCGGACGCGTCGCGGCGCCGCGGCCGTCGTTGGGCACGAAGTCCGTGGGATCGCCACCCGGACGGTGGAACCGGTAGGGGCTCGAGCCATCGAGTCGCTGCTCCGTCCGGAGCGTCCGGAGAGCCAGCTCGAGGGCGCCGCGCCACGCTCGATCGAAGGGTCGGAGCGTTCCGCTCGCGTCGCCATAACCGGCAGACAGACGGCAGAACGCGAGGAGCGAGTCCGGCTCCCACTTCCGCTCGTGCACGCCTGGCCGCATGTCGGTCTCGTCGCCGGCCCACTCGCCCGGCTCGTCGTCGGGCCGGAACGCGTTCGCATACGGATCGAGCAGGATCTGGTCGCTCTGGCGGTGGATGACCCCGCGGATCAGCCGATCGAGGCCGATGTCGTCGCGGACCGAGGCGAGGTAGGGCCAGACCTGGGCGGTCGAGTCGCGCAGCCACATCGCGTCGATGTCCCCGGTCAGGACGAAGGTGTCGGGGCGGAGATCCGTGCCGCCGGCCATGACCGTCGTGTCCAGGGTGTTCGCGAGGGCTCCCTCCAGCAGGTGGCCCAGCCCCGGGTCCGCGATTCGTGCCACGGCTGCCCGGATTCGCCGCTCGATCGCCTCGCTGCGCGCGGCGCGATCGGCCGGCGCGGGCCGCTCCCACGGTGCGGTGCCGGGTCCGGGAACCTGCCTCGCGGCCATCGTCAACGAACGACCTCCACGACATGCCGGCCCCAGCTGAGCCGCAGGCGACGCTCCGATCCGGACGAGACGGCACGAACGAGACCCCCGACGCCCGAGCGGGGCCGACGTCCGTTGACGCGCAGGACGCCGCCCATCTTCGGAACGACGACGTCGGCCACCGTGTTCGGGGGCACCTCGACGGTGATCTCGAGGCGCTTTCGTTCGGCGGCCCACTGGACTGCGTGCCGGCCATGAGCCGACTCGTGTGACGCTTGCGCGGACTCGATCCCCGCCGCCGGCCCGGGTCGGATCAGCATCGTCCGATAGCCGGGCGTCCCCGGCGCGAGACCGGCCAGGCGCTCGTGCAGCCAGTCGGCGACCGAGCCCAGGGCCGCGTGGTTGAGCGAGCTCATCGACGGGTCGGCGAAGCCGTGCTCCGGGGTCCAGGCGTTCCAGCGCTCCCAGATCGTGGTTGCGCCCTGGCGGACCTCGTAGCCCCAGCCCGGATACGTGTCCTGACGGACGACCCGGGCGGCCAGCTCGTGATGTCCGTGGTCGGAGAGGACATGCAGCACGATCCCCGTGCCCAGGAACCCGGTCAGGAGATGCTCGTCGGCCGCCCGGATCAGGTCCGCCAGGCGGCCGGCCGCAACGGGCCGATCACGGGCCGGCAGGAGGTCGAACCCGAGGGCAAGGGCGTATCCCGTCTGTGTCTCCTCGCGGAGCCGTCCGCCGGTCGCGAACCGACGGCGGAAGGCCGCCCGGGCTCGCCCAGCGAGCCGGCCGAGCTCGGCCGCATCGTCGTCCTTGCCGAGCATCCTCGCCATCCGCCCGAGGAGGTCGGAGGACCGGGCGAGATAGGCCGTCCCGATCAGCTCGAGGCCGGTCGGAGTCTCGAGGGCCAGCCAGTCCCCGTACCGGCCGCCGTGGCGGATGCCTCCGACCTGGTCGGCCTGGAGAAAGCGCAGATACCTCTGCATGGAGTCGTACTGTCGAGCGATGACGCCGAGGTTGCCGGTCCGCTGATGGAGGATCCACGGGAGGGTCACGCCGGCATCCGCCCAGCCGGCGTTGCCGGACCCGGTGACTCCGACCCGCGGTGCGACATCGGGATACGCCCCGGATGGGAGCTGGCCATCGGCGAGATCGACGAGCCATTTCTCGAAGAGGGGGGCCGTGTCGGCCAGGAACAG
>DATBPR010000098.1:0-2550 GCA_036561285.1 Candidatus Limnocylindrales bacterium
GCCCGTCGGCGAACGATTCCTCGGTCGTCGAAGCGTCGTCGATCGCGCCGGGCAGGAGCCGGATCACCGCGTCGATCACGACGAGCGCCGGCAGCTCGCCGCCGGTCAGCACGTAGTCGCCGATCGACAGCTCGAGGTCGACGAGCGAGCGGACCCGTTCGTCGATCCCCTCGTAGCGGGCGCAGACGAGGACGAGGTGCGAGCGGGCGGCGAGATCGTGCGCACGCGATTGCCTGAACACCTCGCCTACGGGGTCGAGGAGGATCACCAGCGAGTCGTCGCGGCGCACCGCGTCCAGGCCGGCTGCGATCGGCTCCGGCCGCATGACCATCCCCGCTCCCCCGCCATACGGGGCATCGTCGACGCTGCGATGCCGGCCGAGGCCCCATTGGCGGAGGTCATGGGTCCGGATCGTCGCGATCCCCTGCTCCTGGATCCGGCCGGGGATGCTGGCCGCAAGCGGGCCCTCGATCATCGACGGGAACAGGGTCAGGACGTCGATCTCGAGCGTCACGGCGCCGCGTCCGGCGCAGGTTCCGGCGGAGCCTCGCGATCCGGCGGCGCTTCGCGATCCGGCGGCGCCTCGCGATCCGGCGGGGCCTCGCCCTCTGCCGGCCGTGCCGGCGAACCGGGCGCGCTCGGCGAACTGGGCCCGGCCGCCGGACCCCGCCTCGGCCCCGGGCGTCGTCGCGGCGCGCGTGGCCGGGCCGTCGCTGGATTCGGCCGAGCCGCCTTCGACGGGACGAGATCGAGCGCCTCCACGTCGACGACGATCTCGCCGCGCCGCGGGGCGAAGATCCGGACGAAGTCGCGAACGCCCGGTACGTCGAACTCGCCGTACGGCCCGCCGTCCACGACGTAGACCTCGGCCCCGCCCGAGCGATACACGTCGCGGACGGTGCCGAGGGCTTCGCCGGTCGTCGAGGTCACCGGCGTGCCGAGGACCTCGTGCCAGAAGTACGAGCCGCGCGGCAGCACCGCGTCAGGTCCCGCCTCGATCTCGAGGTAGGCACCGACCAGCGCCTCCGCCCCGGCCCGGTCGATGACCTCGCCGAACTGCAGGCGCCAGCCCGGCCCGTCCGCGACGGCCGACGACCAGGTGACGGTCAGCGGCTCGTCGGAGCCCTCGCGATGCAGGACGGAGCCCACGGCGTAGCGATCGTCGGGCCGATCCGTGAGGATCTCGACCCGGACCACGCCACGGAGTCCGTGGGCGCCGCGGACGAGGGCGACGACGAGGCGCTCGGCGCTCGACGTGCTGGCCGTCTCGGCCACGGGACGCGTGCCCCTAGAGGATCTCGAGCGAGACGGGCTCGCCGTCGCGGGCGGCGGTCACCTTCAGCAGCGTCCGGAGCGCCTTCGCGACGCTGCCGTTGCGGCCGATGACCTTGCCCATGTCGTCCTCGGCGACATGGAGCTCGATGACGGTGCCGCCCTGGTCCTGGACGACCTCCACCTTCACGGCATCGGGGTCGTCGACGAGAGACCTGGCGACGTATTCGACGAGATCGGCTGCGGCCATCGGGGACCTACTTCTTCTCGGCCGGCAGGATGCCGGCGGTCTTGAACAGACGGGCGACCGTGTCGGACGGCTGGGCGCCCTTGGCGAGCCACGCCGTCGCCTTCTCGGCGTCGATGTTGAGCTCGATCGGCTCCGTCCGGGGGTTGTAGTGGCCGATCGTCTCGATCGCCCGGCTGTCGCGGGCCGAGCGCGCGTCGGCGACGACCACGCGGTAGGTTGGCTGCTTCCGCGCGCCCACGCGCGTCAGCCTGATGCGGACTGCCATCGGTGCTGTGTCTCCTCCATGGGGCTCGCCGCCGGCGTCTGGGGTGCCGGCAGGGTCGACGGGGTTCGGGGCTGACGGATCAGTGGACCGTCAGGGCGCTCGAGCCCGTGTCGACGGACCCGTCCCGGTGGACGGCGCCGATCAGGGCATCGAAGTGCACGAGATAGGGCTGGTATTCCTTCACGTACTCGGCCCACTTGTCGGCCGGCATGTCCTTCTGCATGAGCGGCTCGATCAGGCCGCGGATCGCGGCGACGTCGACGAAGCTCATCGAGAGGTTCTGGGCGCCGACGCGGTTGACGAGGCCCTGGAAGCGGGCATCGTCCGCCAGCGACGGACCCGGGCCAGCGTCGAGCACGGAGGCGACGAAGTCGCTCCCGTAGCCGATGACCGCGACGTCCGGGGTGTAGGCCCAGGCGATCTCGGGCTTGTAGCCGGCCGGCAGATGTGCCTCCGACGTCCCGGCGACCTTGCTGAAGTCGACGATCGTGATCGGCGTGCCGCCGTGATCCTCGGTCCGCACGGTGAGACCGCTGCTCCCGCCCGCGAGCTGGAGCGCGGATCCGATCGTGGTGAAGAAGCGCTTGGCCGCGTCGGCGTCCTTCGGCTGGATCAGGACGCCGCCGCCGATCGTTCCGTCGGCGCCGGGCGCGACCGCCAGCGCGACGTCGCCGATCCACCCGAACGCGGCTTCTGAGCCGCCGAGGACCGCGACCGCCTGGTCGAACGAGTCGAAGGCGGCCTTCGCCTCCGGCAGGGCGCG
>DATBPR010000099.1:0-4575 GCA_036561285.1 Candidatus Limnocylindrales bacterium
GGCGGGCTGACGATCAGGGCACGCTGGCCCTTGCCGATCGGGTTGACGATGTTGACCAGGCGCTGGCTGAGGTTCTTCGGGTCGCTCTCGAGGTTGATCAGCTCGTCCGGGTGGACCGGCGTCAGGTCGGCGAAGACGGGCCGGCGACGGGCCGTCTCGGTGTCGACGCCGTTGACCGCGTCGACGCGGAGCATTCCCCAGTACTTCTCCGCCTCGCGCGGGGCGCGGACCGCGCCGCTGACGCGATCGCCGATTCGGAGGCCGAAGCGGCGGACCTGGCTGGAGCTCACATAGACGTCGTCCGGGCTGGGCAGGAGGCCGTGCCGGCGGAGGAAGCCGAAGCCCTCGTCGACGACGTCGAGGATGCCCGTCGCGTAAGCGTGCCCGGCGCGCTCGGTCTGACGCTCGAGGATCCGCTCGACCAGGTCGTCCTTGCGCTCCTGCGTGCCGGTCTCGAGCTCGAGATCGCGGCTGACCGCGCGGAGCTCCGTGACGCTCATCTCACGGAGATCGGCGACGTCGAGGTCGTTCCGCTCGCGGGCGGCCTCGAGCTCCTGCTGCTCCTCGTACTCCGTGACGGGGGCGCCGCGCTGGATCTGCCCGCGCCGCCGAGGACGACGATTGCGCGAACGCTGGTCTGGACCGAGTTGGGGCATGGGCTTGGGGGTTCCCTCAGGAGGCGTGGGCCATCCGGGCTGGAATCGCGCGGAATCGATCCGCTGCGCAGGCCGGTCTGGGATGGGAGGAATCATATGCTCGGCCGACGGTTCCGTCAATGGAAAACGACGATTCGACAGGCATTCCGCGGCTTCGTGGCACATCCCTCGGGACGTTGACATCGCCGAGGCGGCAATCCGTATGCTCGCCGGGTGCCCCAACCCCGTGCCAGCCATCGAGCCTCGCCCGTCGCAGCCATCGCCTCGGCGCCCGGGCCGTGAACCGGCTCGCCGATCGGGTCTGTCTCGTGACCGGCTCGACCGGGATCGGCGCGGCGGCGGTCCGCCGGTTCGCGGCGGAGGGCGGCCGTGTCTTCGTCATCTCGCGGACGGGCGAGCACGTCCGGGCGCTGGTGGAGGAGATCGCCCTAGCGGGTGGCGAGGTCGACGGCGCCGTCGCGGAGCTGGCCGACGAGGCGGCCGTCCGGTCGGCGGTCGCGGCGTGCGTCACGCGGTTCGGACGGATCGACGGGCTGTTCTCGGTCGCGGGAGGCAGCGGGCGGCGGTTCGGTGACGGACCGATCCACACGATGACCCGCGACGCGTGGGACCGGACGCTCGAGCTGAACCTGACGACCCAGGCGCTGGTCGCGAGCGCGGTCGTCGCGCGGATGCGCGACCAGGAGCCGAACGGATCGGGGACGCGCGGCTCGGTCCTGTTCGTCGGCAGCGTGACCGCCAGCGACCCCGCGCCGGAGTTCTTCGCGACGCACGCGTACGCGGCCGCGAAGGGCGCGTTGACCGCGCTGATGACGACGATGGCCGCGGCGTACCTGCCGGATCGGATCCGGGTCAACGTCGTGGCGCCCGGCCTCACCGGGACGCCGATGGCGGCCCGTGCCGCCGGCGATCCGTCGATCCGCGCCTATGCCGCGCGGAAGCAGCCGCTCGCCGGCGAGCTGATGGATCCCGACGAGGTCGCCCAGGCGGCGCTGTACTTCCTGTCGGACGAATCGCGCGCGGTGACCGGCCAGCTCCTGAAGCTCGACGGCGGTTGGTCGATCGCGTCGGTGTCGCCGGAGCCGTCCGGGCAGCCATGACCGTGACCTTCGTGCGGACCGTCCTCGGCGACATCGAGCCCGCCGCCATGGGCGTGACCTATGCCCACGAGCACCTGGTCATCGACGGCGGGCGGCCGGTGGAGCTGGCCCCGGACTTCCTCCTCGCCGACGTCGACCGGCTCACCCAGGAGCTCGCCGATGCCCAGGCGGCCGGGCTGCGAACGGCGGTCGACATGATGCCGATCGAGTGCGGGCGGAACCCGGCGAAGCTGGCCGAGCTGTCGCGCCGGACGGGCGTCCACCTCCTCGCCGCGACCGGGCTGCATCACGAGCGGTTCTATGGTCCCTCGCACTGGAGCCTGGCCGCGACCGAGGACGAGCTGGCCGATCGGTTCGTCGCGGACGTCGAGGACGGGATCGACGCCGACGACGGCCGCGGCCCGGCCATCCGGCGGACCGCTCACCGGGCCGGGGTGGTCAAGGTCGCCGGCAGCGACGGCGGCCCGGCGGGCCGCGACCTGCCTGCGTTCCGCGGCGCGGCCCTCGCCCACCGCCGAACCGGCGTGCCGGTCCACACCCACTGCGAGGGCGGAACGGGAGCCCTCGAGCAGCTCGGGGTCCTCGTTGATGCAGGTGTGCCGGCAGGGCACGCCTCCCTCAGCCATGTCGACAAGGTGGTGGACCGGGCCTACCACCGAGACATCGTTGCTGGCGGCGCATTTGTGGTCTACGACCAGGGCTTCCGCTGGGGCGATCGCCCGAACGGCACGCTGCAGCTGCTCGAATGGGCCGCGGAGGACGGCCACCTCGATCGCGTGATGCTGGGGATGGACGCCGCCCGGCAGGGCTACTACCGCGCGTTCGGTGGAGCGCCCGGCCTCGCCTACCTGCTGCGGGAGTTCTGCGCGGCGATGGACGCCCGGGGGCTCGACGCGGCGATCCGCGACCGCCTCTTCGTCGACAATCCCGCCCGAGCGTTCGCGTTCACGGAGGTCCCCTCATGAGCCACGAGCCGCTGCTGACGAGCGTCGTCGGGTCCCACGCCCATCCCGGCTGGTTCGCCCACGCGATCGCCGCGGCCGGGCGGGGCGAATACGGTCCCGCGGACCTGGCCGAGCTCCTCGACGACGGCGTGGACCTCGCCATCCGGGATCAGGAGCGGGCCGGCATCGACGTGATCAGCGACGGCGAGATGCGCCGCGCCGGGTTCTTCACGGCCGAGTTCTACCGCCACCTGACGGGCGTCCGGGCGCTGCCGCCGGATCGCCGCCTGGGGGTCGGCGCGCACGACGGCCTCCACCGGTTCGCAGTCGACGCCCCGATCGCGGCCCCGAGCGGGCTCGGCGTCGTCGCCGAGTACGTCGCCGCCCGCCAGCGGACCGATCGGCCGTTGAAGGTGACCCTGCCCGGGCCATACACCCTGTCCGGGCGCCTCGTCACCGGCGCCGGCGAGGTCTACGCGACGCGCGTCGCCGCCGCGGAAGCCTTCGTCTCGATCCTCCAGGCGGAGCTCCGCGGACTGCGCGACGCCGGCGCGACGATCATCCAGGTCGACGAGCCGTCCGCCGCGATCCATCCCGACGCCCCCGCGAACTTCGCCGCGCTGTTCAACGCCGCGATCGAGCCGGTCCGCGGTGACGTCCGGCTCGGCGCCCATCTCTGCTTCGGCAACTTCCTCGGCCGGCCGCTCGCGCCGCGCTCGTACCGGCCGATCCTGGAGGCGATGCTCGGCTTCCACGTCGACGAGCTGGTCCTCGAGTTCGCGAACCGGGAGCTGAGCGAGATCGACCTCCTGAAGGACATCACGGACGGCGGGCGAGACGTCGCCGCGGGCGTGATCGACGTGAAGAGCAGCCACGTCGAGACGGCAGAGGAGGTCGCCGGGCGGATCGACGCGATCCTCGCGGCCGGCGTCCCGCCGGATCGCCTCACCCTCGTCCCCGATTGCGGGTTCAGCCAGACCGCCCGCCACCTCGCCACGGCGAAGCTCGAGGTGCTCGTCGCCGGGCGCGATCTGGTTCGCGGCCGGGGCGCCGCGACGCCCACCGCCCAGGAGGCAGACACGCGATGAAAGCCCACCAGATCACGATGCTCGGCACCGGCCTGATCGGCGAGTTCTACACCGCGACCCTCCACGGGCAGCGCGCTCGCGATCAGGTCCGCGTCGTGTTCTCGAAGTCGGCGGAGCGCGGCTCGGCCTTCAGCGAGCGCTGGGACATCCCCGAGCACACGACGGATCTCCGCGCCGCGATCGAGCACGCCGACACCGACGTCGTCGTCGTCGGCCTGCCGAACTACCTCCACGAGGAGGCCGTGAGCCTGGCGGCGGCCGCCGGCAAGGCGATCCTCTGCACGAAGCCCCTGGGTCGCACGGCGGACGAGGCCCGGCGGATGCTCGAGACGGTCGAGGCGGCGGGTGTCTTCGGTGGCTACCTCGAGGACCTCTGCTACACCCCGAAGACGTTGAAAGCCGTCAGGAGCGTCCGCGACGGCGCGATCGGCGACGTGACCTGGGTCCGCTCCCGCGAGACCCATCCCGGCCCGCACAGCGCGTGGTTCTGGGACGGGCGGCTGACGGGCGGCGGCGCGATCATCGACCTCGGCTGCCACTGCATCGAGATCATCCGGACCTTCGTCGGCAAGGGCAACCGGCCAGTCGAGATCCTGTGCACGACCGACACCCTCGTCCACCCCATCGACGACGAGGACAACGCGATCGCCCTGATCCGCTTCGAGTCCGGCGCGATCGGCCAGTTCGAGGTGAGCTGGACGTTCCGCGGCGGCATGGACCTACGCGACGAGGTAGCCGGCACGCACGGCACGATCTGGTCGAACCACTTCCTCCGGACCGGGCTCGA
>DATBPR010000100.1:0-3110 GCA_036561285.1 Candidatus Limnocylindrales bacterium
GTCCGGGTCCGCGCCCGTCCAGCGGGTCACGCGTCCGTGCGTGCGGCCGTGTCGTGAGGCGCGCTCGGGGTCCCGGCTCAGCACGATGACGTCGTCGCCACGGGCGACGAGGCTCGCCGCCAGGTGTTGCCCGATGAAGCCTGTGCCCCCGGCGATCGCGACCCGGGCCATCAGGCGGGTCCGGCCGCTCGCCGGGTCCGCTCGCGGAGGACGAACGCACCCACCGCGGCGACCGGCGAGAGGATCAGGATCGCAAGCCAGCCGACGAAGACCACGCCCCAGCCCGCACCCGCGATCGTATTGAGGACGACGGTGAGCAGCGACCAGTCGCTCGGCCCGACCGCGCCGAGGGACAGCCAGCCGCAGATGATCAGGTCGCCGACGAGGAACGCGAGGAAGGCTGCGCCGGCGATCCGGCCGCTCGACGTGCGGCGATCGGTGCGGATTCCTGGCGCGACCGCCGCACCGGCGACTGCGCCGGCCGGCACGGACACGGCGACCCATGCTTCGAAGGTTCCGCCGGCGAGGTCCGGGATGGTGGCCGCGAGCACGGCGAGCATGCCGATCATCGCCCCGACAAGGGCACCGTCGCGCCGACGGGCGGACATGGATGATTCGAGTGTCGGTGCCGCCATGGTCGACTCCTCGTGCTACTCTGACATAGCAAGTTATGGCAGCAGAACTCGATACCGTCAAGTCGCAAGTTTCCGGCGGCGGCGGAGCCGCGCCCCGGAACGCGAATCCCGCCGAGGACCTCCGCCTCCGGTTCGCCGATGCGTGGGGCAGCATGAGCGCTTCCTGGGGCGTGGCCCCGGCCATCGGTCGCGTCCACGCGTACCTCATGGTCCGCAACGAGGCCCTCACCGAGCGTGAGATCCGCGAGGCGCTCGGCCTGTCGCATCGGGCCGCGAGCCTCGCGCTCGCCGATGCCGAGGCCTGGGGGATCGTCGAGCGTGTCTCCGAGCCGCGCCGTGTGGGCCGACGGGGACCCGCGGGCACGGCCTACGTCGCGGTCGGCGATCACTGGGCGTGGTTCACCTCGGTCATCGCGGAGCGCAAGGTCCGCGAGGGCGACCCGATCGTCGACGTGATCGACCGGACAGCGGTCGAGGCGACCACCCTCGCCGGCGAGCACCCGCGCGACCGGGAGCTGGCGGCACTGCGCGACTGGCTCGTCTCGTTCAACGCGTTCGTCCGGCTGTTCGATCGGGCGGTCGGGCTGATCCCGAAGCTCCAGCCGCGCGAGCTCGAACGAGGGATGCGTCTCCTGGGCCAGGTCCCGGACGAGACCATCCTCCGCCTCGTCCATCTCCTCGGCGGGCTGCCGGACGACGACGTGCTCGACCTCGTCGACGCGCTCAGCCGCCTCTCGCCGTCGGCCGCTCGGCGGGCCACGAAGCTGATGTCGGGGGTCGTCCGGACCATCGCCCGGTAGCAACCGCAGCTCACTCCGCCTGAAGCACCGGCGCGATGCGCGCCCGCGCCGCCCGTCGAGCCGGCACGAATGCCCCGGCCGCTCCGATCGCGAGGCCGGTGAGGGCAAGGGCGAGCAATGCCGCCGGCGAGAACACGTCGAAGCTCGCCGGTGGGATCCGCGTCTTCACCGCGATCTCGCCCATGTACGTCAGGACGGCTCGTTGCGCCAGCAGGCCGAGCGGGACTCCGATCAGGCCGGCCAGGAGGGCCAGCGGGATGACCGAGGCAACGACCATCGTGACCACGCCGTTCGGGGACATTCCGAGCGTCTTGAGCACGGCCATCTCCCGGGTGCGCTGGCGAGTCTCGAGGAGCACGGTGTTGAAGACCCCGCCGAGCGACATCGCGGTCAGCACGATCCCCATCAGGCCGATGACGCCGAGGAAGAGCGTGAACGAGGTGTCCTCGCCGGAGGCGTTCTCGAGGGAGACCTGGACGCCGGCGAGCGAGGTCTGGAGCTGGCCCGCGTAGGTCTCGGGGTCCACGCCGGGCTTTGGTTGCATCTCCCAGCGGTCCGGTCGAACCGACGGATCGAGCGTCCGCAGGTCCGCGAACGTGCCGCGCAGCACGAGGTTGTCACGGTTCTCCCTCGCGGAATCGAGGATCTCGCCGACCAGGCGCACCGTCACCGTCCGGCCACCCTCCGTCAGGGTCGTGACGTCGCCGACATGGAGGCCCGTCTGGGTGAACACGTTCGTCGGGGCGACGGCCTCCCCGGGAGCCGAGAACCATCGACCCTCGATGAGGCGATAGCCCAGCCACGTCGAGTCGCCGTCGTACCCCACGAGCGGCAGGACACCGACATGCGGCACGGTCACCTGGAGGTCGCCGATCGCGGTCGATCGACCGGTCCGCGAATCCGCTGCGATCGCCGTCGTCACCCCGGCCGGATCGGTCGAATCACGGATCTCTGCCCGGACCGGGCTGGCGATGCTGCGGTCCAGGTCCTCCTTGATCTGCAGGAGAGACGCATTCAGCCCGATCGCCATGGTCACGGCGGAGACGCCGACGACCAGAGCACCGAGTGTCATCGCGGCGCGGGGAACGTGGCTCAGCCCGCTCGCGACGCCGAGCCGGACGGGAAGACCGAACGGAAGACCGAGCCCCACGAGGCGCCGCCGGGTCGCTCCGGCCGGCGATGCGGGTGCTCGCCCGTGGGCGATCGCCGCCACGGCGCTGATCCGGCCGGCCCGGATCGACGGGACGATCGCCGCGAGGGTCGCGATCGCGACGGCGCCGAGGACGACGAGGAGGATCACGGGGATCGAGATCGTCGACACGGCCGGCAGACCGAATGACTCTGCGGTGTTGGCGAGGATCGGCTGGCTCGCCAGGCTGCCGAGGACCACGCCGCCGATCGCTCCGATCGTCACGGGGACCAGGATCTGGGCGAGGAGGATCCCGCTGACCTGGTTCGGTGTGAACCCGATGGACTTCATCACGCCGATGTCGCGATAGCTCGTCAGCACGACGCCGCTGACGAGATTCGTGATCGTGAAGGCGGCAGCCAGGAGAGCGAAGATCGAGAACGAGAGGAGAACCGGAACGTACAGCTGGGCGATCCGATCGACTCCGACCTTGATGTCGAGCCAGGTCGTCGTCGAGGCGACCGCATTGGACGGCAGATCACCGAC
>DATBPR010000101.1:0-4743 GCA_036561285.1 Candidatus Limnocylindrales bacterium
CTTCGCGAACCGGTCGCCGAAGCTGCCGATCGAGACGCCGAGCACCCGGTCGCCGGGCGACAGCGTGTTGACGATCGCCGCCTCGAGCCCGCCGGAGCCCGCGCAGGTGAGCATCGCGACGTCGTTCGTCGTCCCGAAGAACGGCTTCATCCCCTCGAGGATCCGGGCGAGCATCGCCGCGAACTCGGGACCCCGGTGGTTGATCATCTGGCGGGCGCCGGCCTCGCGGACGGACGGTGGGAGCGAGGTCGGGCCGGGGATCCGGAGGTTGGGCTCGAAGCGGTCCACGAAGGTCTCCTGGCGTGGTCGGCGCGGCGGAGCGCGCGGGTCTGGCGACGGCGTCCCGATGGTCGCAGAAGCGCCGCGATCGCGCCACCGCGGCGGGCCCTTGACGCCCGCTGTCACCGCCCGACAATGCCGGCGAGGGCGCCCGCGGTCGCGGAGCATCGCCCGGCAGCCTGCCCGAGGTGGACCGTGCCGACGAACCAGGAGATCGCCAGCGCCTACGCGGAGGCGGCGGCTCGATACGATCTCGAGGCAATGGCCCGGATGCGCCACCCCGACTGGCAGGCCCGCTGGCCGCAGTCAGGCGAGCGAGTCGTCGGCAGCGACAACTACCGCCGGATCGTCGAGTCCTACCCGGGCGGCCGGCCGACGTCCCGGATCGAGCGGGTCGTCGGGGCGGAGGACCGTTGGGTGGTCACCGCCGCGAACACCGTCCAGCAGGTCGCCGGATCCGGGGACTTCTGGTGGTCCGAGTGGCGGACGACGTATCCGGATGGGCTGCGCTACCACTGTGTCGAGCTGATCGAGCTGCGCGACGGGCTCGTCTGGCGCGAGACGGTCTACTGGGCCGAGCCGTTCGCCGCGCCGGACTGGCGGGCCGGCTGGGTCGAGGCCCCGGCAGCGGGCGAAGCCGGGACCGACTGACCGCCCTGGCCGTCGCCCGGCCGGGCGTTCAAGCGAGAGGCGGTACCCTGTCCCGAGGCGGAGCCGGGCCTCCCGGCGCGCGGGCGCTCGCGTCGCAGACCCGCGGGCCGGATCGTCAAGTCCGGGTCAACCGCCCGATGGAGCCGCCCAACCGGTGCCAGCCGACCTCGCCCGCGTCGAACCGACGCCACCCCGGATTCGCCGCCGCCTTGTCCCGCTCCGTCGCCGGACCTGGTTCGCCCTGTTCCTCGTCGTGGTTCTCGGGGCCGGGGCCGTCGGCAGCGGGGCGATCGCCGTCAACGCGTTCGGCGCCGGGGTCCTGTTCCAGCGCCTCCAGTCCAAGATCGACCGGCTGATCGCCGGTCCGCCGCCGGACCGCGCGACCCTCCCGACGGTCGAGGTGACCGACCCGCCGGCAGACACGACGCCGCCCGGGGATTCGCCGTCGCCGCACGCCAGCCGCACGACCGCAACGTCGCAGCCCAAGCCCACGCCCACGCCCACGCCGATCCCGCGCGTCGCGGTCGACGTCGACATCGTGGCGAAGCACGGCCCGGAGTTCGCCCACGAGCTCCGCGACGACTGGTGCTCACCGGCCGGCGTCACGACGGCGCTCGCGATCCTGGGCCTCGGGGCGCCCACCGACGCGCGCGAGAGGGAGATCGCGTCCCGGATCGGCGAATGGGACAGCTACCGGGACAGCCACAACGGGCAATGGGGACCGGCGGCGATGGCGCTGGCGCTCGATGCCTACGGCGCGAAGGGCTACCAGGTCGTCGCCTTCCAGACGCGGGTCAGCGCGCTGCGCGCGGCCGCCAAGGCGATCAGCCAGACGAACTCCCCGGCGCTCCTGCTCGCCTGGCGTGGTGCCCACACCTGGGTGATGACGGGCTACCGCGCCGACGCGGACCCGCGGTTCTTCAAGAACGCCAACGTGACCGGCGCCTACGTCGACGACCCGTGGTATCCGTGGAACTCGTCGATCTGGGGCCAGTCGGACCCGCCGGGGACGTTCCAGGACAAGTCGGAGATGGTCCGCAACTTCCTTCCGTGGGCGCGGCCCGAGGGCTACTACGCCGACCGCGACGGCAAGTTCATCGTGCTGATCCCGACGGTCCCGCGGCCCTGATCACCGCCCCGCCGGACTCGCTGCCGGAGCGCATCCGGAACGCGAGCGCCGCCCCGAGCACGACGAGCTTGACCACCCCACCGGTCGCATAGGCAGCCGCGATCCCGGCCCCGCCGAGCGCGGGAACCAGGACCTGGGCGGAGGCGACGAGGGCGCCCAGCCCGACGAGCGACCCGAGGACCTGCCAGAGGGTGTTGTGGGTCGCATACAGGGCACGGGACAGCGGGTACGACAGGCTGTCGATCGGGATCGTGATCGCGAAGGCCACCAGCAGGCCCGCCGTCAGGCTCACCGCCGCCTCGTCGAACCGTCCGCCACCCAGGAGCCGGGCAACGAGGGGCTCTGCCAGGAGCGCCAGCAGGACCGCCGCCAGGGCCGTGAGACCGCCGATCGTCATCACGTTCCGGACCACGAGCCGGCGGAACCCGCCGTCGTCGCGGGCGTTCCAGGCCGCGGACAGCACGGGGAATGCCGCGAGGGAGAAGGAGATCGCGATGATCTGGACCGGCACGAACTGGTAGTCGAGGACGAACGAGAGCGCGGAGACCGTTCCGGTCCCCAGGCCGGCGGCCAGGACGGTCAGATACGACACGATGATCGGGTCGAGCGGATAGCTCAGCATCCGCGGCAGCATCAGGCGGAAGAACTCCCGGAACTCGGCCGTCCGGAAGGCGGAGCGCGGCCGGATCCGGAAGCCCGCCCGGATCGCTCCCCATGACCGGACGGCGAGGTGCCCGGCGGCGCCGGCGACGGCGCCCCACGCCGCGCCGGCGATCCCGAGCTTCGGCCCGAGCAGGACCGCGCCGAGGACGATCCCCGACGTGTAGACGATCGGGGCGATGCCGTACGCGAGGAATCGTCGGCGGGCCACGAGGACCTCGCCGAGGGTGATCGACGCGGCGAACAGGAGCTGGGCCACGCAGTTGATCCGCACGAGCTCGACATACAGGGCGCGGGTCTGCGTGTCGAAGCTGCTCCAGACGGTGTCCGCGACCCACGGCGCCGCCAGGAACAGCAGGACGAGCGCGACCGCGATCGCCCCGACGGCGCCGGTGAGGACCGACTGGCCGAACGCCTGGGCCCGGTCGGCACGATCCAGCGGTGCTTCGAGGGCCGCTCGTTCCAGCTCCTCGGTCGTCGCGCCGGGCCGGTCGCCCGCGAGGAGCCGGCTGAAGATCGGCACGAACGGCGCGGAGAGCCCCGCGCCCACGAGGATGTCCAGGGCGATCTCCGGGATGCGGAACGCCGCGTTGTACGCGTCGAGCTCGGCGCTGATGCCGAACTCAGAGGCGAAGACGCGGTTCCGGACGATCCCCGCCGCAAAATAGCCGAGCGACAGGAGCGAGAGAACGATCGCCCCGCGGGGAACGACGCGGGCCACCAGCGCCCGGGTGCGGTCGATCGCGGGTACCGACGGGCTCACGGGCGCCGGGCGAGCGTGCGGGCCATGCATCCCTCCGGGCCGATCCTACGGCGGACAGACGGCCGCCGCTCCCGGGATGCGACGGCATCCGGAGCTCGATCCGTCAGGCGGTCGCGGGGCTTGCAATTTCTTGCGCAATTTTGCGTAAGATGGACGGCATGACACGACGACTGGCGGATGTCGCCAAGAAGGTCGGGGTCTCCGAGGCCACGGTCAGCCGGGTCCTCAACGAGAAGCCCGGCGTCTCGGAGTCGACCCGCAACCGGATCCTGACGGCGCTCGACGTGCTCGGCTACGAGCGCCCGACAAAACTGCGCGGGGAGCGGGCCCGGCTCGTGGGCCTCGTCCTGCCGGAGCTCCAGAACCCGATCTTCCCGGCCTTCGCCGAGGTCGTCGGCAGCGCGCTGGCCCAGCAGGGCTACACCCCCGTCCTCTGCACCCAGACGGCCGGCGGCGTCACCGAGGCGGACTACGTCGAGCTGCTCCTCCAGCAGCAGGTCTCGGGTGTCGTCTTCGCGGGCGGCCTCTACACCCAGGCCGACGCTCCGCATGACCACTACCGGCGCCTGGCCCAGCGGAAGCTGCCGACGGTCCTCGTCAACGCCCCGATCGCCGGCCTCGGGTTCGCGACGGTGTCGTGCGACGACGGCGCGGCGGCGGAGCAGGCCGTCGCCCACCTGCTGTCGCTCGGCCACACGAAGATCGGCCTGCTCCTCGGACCGCGCGACCACGTCCCGTCGCAGCGCAAGCTCGCGGCCGCCCTGCGGACCGCCGCCGCGGCCGGACATCCGATCGCGACCGAGCGGATCGCGCATTCGCTCTACTCGCTCGAGGCCGCCCAGGCATCGGCGGGCCGGCTGATCCGGGCCGGCGCCACGGGCATCGTGTGCGCCAGCGACCCGATGGCCCTCGGGGCGGTCCGGGCCGTTCGCCGGGCAGGGCTGAACGTGCCGGCGGACGTGTCCGTCATCGGCTTCGATGACTCGGCGCTGATGAGCGCGACGGACCCGCCGTTGACGACCGTCCGCCAGCCGATCGACGCGATGGGCCGCCTGGTCGTCGAGCTCCTCGTCGCCCAGATCGCCGGAACGTCCGTCGCTCACGACGAGATGCTCTTCGAGCCCGAGCTCGTCGTCCGCGCCTCCACCGGACCGGTTCCTTCGCCCGTCGCCTAAGACCCCGACCTCCGTCGCCTGCCGTCGAACGGCGTCTGCACAATCGTTGTCAAGTTCTTGCATTCATTTGTCGTGTCTGTTACGTT
>DATBPR010000102.1:0-3171 GCA_036561285.1 Candidatus Limnocylindrales bacterium
ACAAGAGCCAGCTGATGGCGCTCGCCTTCGCGACCAGGTATCCAGCGTTGTCCGTGCTCGTCGCGATCACGATCGCGACGGCGATCATCCATCTCGGCTCGGTGGTGCTCGGGGCGACCGTGGCCGCCTTCATCCCGGCCAACGTCATCTCGATCGTCGCCGGCCTCGCGTTCTTCGCCTTCGCGATCTGGACCTGGCGAGGGGACGTCCTCGGCGCGGAGGACGAGGAGCGGGCGAGCCGGCAGACGACGGGCTCGGTCATCCTGACCGTCGGCACGGCGTTCTTCCTGGCCGAGCTCGGCGACAAGACGATGCTCGCGACGGTGACCCTGGCGACGCACGAGGACGCCCTCGGGACCTGGCTCGGATCGACGGCCGGGATGGTCGTGGCGGACGCGCTCGCGATCGGCGTCGGGAAGCTCCTCGGCCAGAACCTGCCGGAGCGCGCGATCCGGATCGGCGCCACGGTCGCGTTTGTCGTCTTCGGCGCGATCCTGCTCGTCGAGGGATTGCGCGGGGTGCTCCAGCCGGGCGCGTAGAGGTTGCGCCCAGCAAGCGGAATCGCGACAATCGCGCCACGATGGCCGACGAGCTGAGCCCGAGCCAGGCGGCGGCGCGGATCGGCGCCACCACGCGGAGCGTCCAGCGATGGATCGCCTCGGGCCGGCTCCCGGCGCGGCGCGTCGGCGGTCGCTGGCGTGTCGCGTCTGACGCGTTGGACGCGTTCGTGGACGACGGCGGACCGGCGCGGACGGCCGCCCCGGTCGCAGGGCGGCCCGCGATCGGGCGCCTCTTCATCGCGAACCGCGGCGAGATCGCCGCCCGGATCAGCCGGACCTGCGATCGTCTCGGGGTCGTCGCGATCGTCCCGCCCACCGACGGCCCGGCCGCCGTGGACCTCCTCGACGTCGCCGCGGTGGTTGCGGCAGCACGCGAGGCGGAGGCGGATGTCGTGCACCCGGGCTTCGGCTTCCTCGCCGAGAACGCCGCCTTCGCTGAGGCCGTCGAGACCGCGGGCATTCGCTGGATCGGCCCGCCGCCGGCGGCGATTCGGGCGATGGGCGACAAGGCATCCGCCCGCCGGCTCGCCCGGGACCTCGGCATCCCGATCGTTCCGGGCTACGACGACGAGGCCCAGGACGATGCCGCGCTGGGCCGGGCGGCTCGCCGGATCGGCTATCCGATCCTCGTCAAGCCGGCGGCCGGCGGTGGCGGCAAGGGGATGCGCACGGTCCGCACACCCGGCGAGCTGCGTGACCAGCTGGCAGCAGCCCGCCGCGAGGCACAGGGCGCGTTCGGCGACGAGCGGCTGATCCTCGAGCGACTCGTCGAGGGCCCGCGTCATGTCGAGGTCCAGGTGCTGTTCGACCGGCACGGCAACGGCGTGCACCTGGGCGAGCGTGACTGCTCGATCCAACGGCGCCACCAGAAGGTGCTCGAGGAGACGCCGTCGCCCGCCGTCCGGGCCGCGACCCGCCGCCGCCTGACCGAGGCCGCTCTCGCGATCGCCGCCGCGGTCGGCTACGAGAGCGCCGGCACCTGTGAGTTCCTCCTCGACGATCGCAGCGAGATCTTCTTCCTCGAGATGAACACCCGGCTCCAGGTCGAGCATCCCGTCACGGAGCTGGTCACCCGCCGCGACCTGGTCGCCGACCAGATCCGGATCGCCGCCGGGGAGCCGCTCGGGTTCGGGCAGGCGGACGTCCAGCCGCGCGGGCACGCGATGGAGGTCCGCCTCTATGCCGAGGACGCGGAGGCCGGGTTCCTGCCGGCGACCGGCCGGGTCGAGTCGATCCGCTGGCCAGCCGGCGACGGCGTCCGCGTCGACGCCGGGATCGCCGCCGGCGACGGGGTAACGGGCCGGTTCGATCCGATGCTGGCGAAGATCGTCGTCCATGGCGCCGACCGGGCGGAGGCGCTCCAGCGGCTGACCGCGGCGCTCGACGAGACCGTCGTCCTCGGCCTGACGACGAACCTCCGGTTCCTGCGCTGGCTCGTCCGCCAGCCGGCGGTCCGTCGCGGCCAGGCGCGGATCGACACGCTCGACACGATCTGGCCGCCGCCGCCTGGCCAGATCCGGTCGACGGATCGGATCCCGGAGGGTGCGTGGGCGATCGCCGTCCGCGTCCTCGACGCGGGCGGGTGGCGTCTGAACGCGGCGCCCGTCGCGCGCCTCGTCGCCGACGACGGCCTGGGGGAGATCGACCGATCCGTCGCCGGCGCTGGCGCGGCTCCCGCCGACGAGGAGCGGCTCGCCTTCGTCCGGGTCGGTGACGTCGTCCACATCGACGTCGACGGGCGATCCGTGGCGTTCCGGGTCGCCTCACCGCCGGATGTCGACCGGGCGGCCCGGGCTGCGGCTGCCCATGCCCGCGGCGGCGGCTCCGCCGACGTCGTCGCGCCGATGCCGGGCGCCGTGCTCGCGGTCCACGTGGCGGCGGGTCAGGCAGTCGCACCCGGCGACCCGATCGCGACGCTGGAGGCGATGAAGATGGAGCACGCCGTCGCGGCGACCTCGGCGGGATCGGTGGTGGAGGTCCGGGTCCGCGCCGGAGACCAGGTGGCGCGCGGGCAGGTGCTCGCGACCGTCGAGGGCTGACCGTCGGCTGCGCTACGCTTCGAGACAGGAGGACCGATGGCCAAGGACAAGCAGAGCGGGAAGGCGGCACCCGGCGGCGACAAGGCCGGGGACGCGCATGAGACGGCAACGGACGTCGCCGGCGGCCAGCACCATGCCGCCGCCGCCCACGGCCGGCCCGCGCGGATCGACAAGAGCCTGCCGAAGGACCGCGACAAGCTGATCGCCCTCCACGCCGAGGCGCGCCGGCGGCGCGCGTCGGCGGCCCTCGGCAGCGAGGCCTACCGGGCCGCGATGGACGAGCTCGCCCGGATCGAGATCCGGATCGCGGACGTCGACCGCTCGGCGAACCCGCCCCGCGGCTGACCACCTGGTGACCGCCTCGTCACCGGCCGATCGCGTCCGGATCTATGAGGTCGGGCCGCGCGATGGCCTGCAGAACGAGGCCGTGCCGGTCCCGCTCGAGACGAAGCTCCACTACCTGGAGCTCCTCGCTGACGCGGGCCTCCGCGAGATCGAGGCGACCTCGTTCGTTGCGCCCTCGGCCATCCCCCAGCTGGCCGACGCGGACGAGCTGATCGCTGCCCTGCCCC